>NZ_JASCPQ010000041.1:0-45211 GCF_029959305.1 Pseudomonas sp. PS01297 | reverse complement strand
GCCCAAGGCCGTCATAGGCATACATTTCATCGTCACTGCTGCCGTTGTCCCGGGTCACCAGCGTCACGGCTTGCAGGTTATTGTTCACATTCCATTGCAGGGTCTGGCCGCGCACTAACGCCAGCTGATTGCCGTTTAAATCAAAATCACGGCCTAACCCCGGTGGTAACGCTGGGGTGTCCGTGCTTTTCAATACAGCATGGTTGCTGGATTGGGCTATCAACATCGAACGGGTGTAACCATGACCTGTGCTGACGTGGTGTTTTAACTCTGCAAGATTGCCGCCCGCATCGTAGGTATAGGTCTGGGTGTAATTGCGCCACACACTGTTATCGGTCGCGCCGAACTGAACCAGCCCTGGAATGTTCGAGGTTGAAGTGTTGTGCGCATTTTCCCGACCCGTGGCACTGATCAGCTGGTACAGCGAGTCATACAGATAGGTACTGACAGCATTGATTTGTGCATTGTTCGACCACTGCGTGGGTTGGGCCGTATCGCTGACCCGCAGCACATTCCCCACGTGGTCATAGTCGTAGGTCAAATCCTGCAACGGGGTTTTTTTCTCGCCTGAACGATAGGTCGTCAGACGTTTCAAACGGCCATCCAGGGGGGAATACTGCATCGTCGTCATGACATTGTTGCCTGAGCGCTCGGACTCCAGTTGCCCCCTTGCATTGACCACGCGCTGGTCAACCAACACTTGCTGGCTGCCGCCCTTGAGCGTCAGGGCATGTTGCTGCAATTGGCCATCGACTGCGTACTGGGTGTGTTGCGAGTTGCCCTTGGCGTCGATGTGTTCGACGACCTCTGCGAAGGCGTTGTAGTGCCAGGTGGTGCTGTAGCGCGGCGAGTCTGCTTTTAGATCATGCTCTGTCAGTGACGGGTAGAACATCCGCTGCTCGCTCAACAATTGGCCCTGCAACGAATACCCTTCGTACAGCAATGCCCCTGAAGGGTCATCGTGACGAATGAGTCGACCACTGCGGTTGGCCTGACGATTGGGCGCATCACTGGCGCCGTAGGTAAACCGTTCGGCATGCCGGACCGTGGCCTCATGCGCTGCCTGCTCGAACACATCCGTTGGCCGGAGCAACGCGTCGAACTCATAACGTTGCTCAGCACCGCGAGAGTCCCAGCGAGCGAGCACTTGCCCCGCCATGCCTCGTAACAACACACGCGTTCCCGCGTCGACACTCTGCGTGCGCAAGGTTTTGCCCGTCAGGCTGTAATGGGTTCGTTGATTGGGGCGCGTTTGTGGACGGTCAAGGCACAAGGCATACAAGCGTGGGTCCCATTGAGTTTCCAGCAAGCCCGTCGCCCCGTAAGTGTGTCGGCGGATGCGCGCCTGCGGCGCAGTGTCGGCTGACGCTCGGTGATAGGCCACACTGCGCAGCACCAGACCACGCGGGTCCATGGCCGCAAGCGTTGGCGTGTGCCGGTGTAGAAGGCTGGGCATGACAATATCCTTAAAGGAGAAATGGCCATGCGAACGTACAAACTCGGCTGAGTGGGCGGGTGGTAAATAATGCTGTGGTTGTGTGTGAATGAGTGGGGGAGCCCTTTGCCCCTCACCCCAGCCCTCTCTCGAGGGAGAAGGCGCTTTATCGCGGTGTTTTCAGGTTCAGTGCATGGCTTGCAGACCGCAGAACCTCTACAACATCCCCCAATCGGTTCCTTCTTCCTCCGGGAGAGGGCTAGGGTGAGGGAGCTTTACGGTTGTCGTTTTGGCAAAAACGGCGGCAGGTATAACCCCAAATACGCATCCACCACGCGCAGGCCTTCTTCGGCCATGCGCGGGGTGATGCTGTCGTGCAGCTGGATCGAGCGTGCATACACCCGATCACCCAGTTCCATTGCCAAGGCAAATACGTCGACGTCCTGCGGCAGTACCGGCAATTCAAAATGGCGCATAAACAGCGCGTGCAGCAGTTGCCCCAGTTCCAGGTCGTGCTGACGGTCGGCCCGGGTGACTTCGGTGAGGCCGTGCTGCGCCAGGATCAGTTGCCGGGCCGCTGCGTCTTCGCTGTAGATAGTCATCATGCGCTGCTCGACCACCCGTGACAGATCACGCCAGGTCGCCAATGCGTCGTGGTCGATGGGCGCTTGCAGGCAGGCGCGGAAAGCACCGTGCACATCCTCGGTCAGCGCTTCGAGCAAGGCCGGCACGCTGGCGAAGAAGTGATACACCGATGACGGCGGGATACCGGCATGCTCGGCCACGCTGTAGATCGACAGGCTGGCGACGCCCTGTGTCGCCAACAAGGTCCGGGCGGCCGCAAGGATCGAATCAATTCGGCCCTGGCTGCGTGCGCGGGGTTTGCGAGGGGTGGCTCGTGGTGTGGCGAGGCGCGTCATGGGTGTCTCCTGCGGGGCTGCAGGCATTGTACGAGCCGGGTTAACCGATTGCACAGCGCAAAAAAAACGCCACGGGCGGTAAAGCCCGTGGCGTTTCTTGGGTACTGCAATCGCTTATACGGTATGCAGGTACCAGTTGTATTCGAGGTCGGAGATGGAGTGTTCAAACTCTTCCAGCTCGCTCTCTTTACAGGCCACAAAAATATCGATGTATTTTGGATCGATGTATTTGGCCATGACCTCGCTATCGTCCAACTCACGCAGTGCATCACGCAGGTTGTTCGGCAGGCTTTGCTCGTTTTGCTCGTAGGAGTTGCCTTCTACAGGAGCACCCGGTTCGATTTTGTTGGTCAGACCGTGGTGAACACCGGCCAGCACAGACGCCATCAGCAAGTACGGGTTGGCATCGGCACCGGCAACCCGGTGTTCGATACGCACGGCATCGGAGGAACCAGTCGGTACGCGGATCGCTACCGTACGGTTATCCAGGCCCCAGCACGGCGAGTTCGGCACATAGAACTGTGCGCCGAAACGACGGTAGGAGTTGACGTTAGGGCAAAGGAACGCCATCTGCGCCGGTAGGGTCTCGAGCACACCGCCGATCGCGTGACGCAATGCGGCGTTCTGCTCGGGATCCTCGCTGGCAAAAATATTTTTGCCATCTTTGTCCAGAATCGAAATATGGACGTGTAGCCCGTTGCCTGCCTGGCCTGGGTAAGGCTTGGCCATGAACGTGGTGTCCATCTCATGGTCGTAGGCGATGTTTTTGATCAGACGCTTGAGCAGTACCGCGTAGTCGCAGGCCTTGATCGGGTCGGCAACGTGGTGCAGGTTCACTTCGAACTGCGCCGGGGCACTTTCTTTAACGATGGCGTCAGCCGGAATGCCTTGCTCTTTGGCACCTTCCAGAATGTCCTGGAGGCAGTCGACGTATTCGTCGAGGTCGTCGATCAGGTAAACCTGTGTCGAGTGCGGGCGCTTGCCGGAAATCGGGGAGCGTGGAGGCTGTGGGCGACCGTTTACGTTCTCCTGGTCGATCAGGTAGAACTCCAGCTCAAAGGCTGCGCAAATGGTCAGGCCAAGATCGTCAAATTTGGTAACAACTTGACGCAGTACTTCGCGCGGATCGGCGAAGAAAGGGTCACCTTCAAGTTCGTGCATGGTCATCAGCAGTTGCGCGGTTGGGCGCTTTTGCCACGGCTCGTTGCACAGGGTGTCAGGGATTGGATAACAGATTCGGTCTGCGTCGCCGATGTCCAGACCCAAGCCGGTGCTTTCCACCGTTGAGCCATTGATATCCAGAGCAAATAAAGAGGCAGGCAAGTTGATGCCCTTCTCGTAAACCTTGTGGAGGCTGGTGCGTTCGATGCGCTTACCGCGCACCACACCATTCATATCCGCAATTAGAAGGTCTACGTACAGAACCTCAGGATGATCCTTAAGGAACGCGTTCGCTTCGTTAAGCTGAACGGCACGCGGGGGTACCGACATGATGCAACACCTTTGTTGTTAAAAATATCAATCATTGAGCGCTACGGGTTTCAGTCAACCCGAACGGCATACCGAAGTCAAGCAACCTATTTTTTGCCCCAAAAAAGCGCTTGAAGGGCATTTTTGACGCATTTTAGGGCGAATTTCGCCCTTATATCGCTTCACTACCCGCAGGCTTGAGCGGGCCGTGTTGTATTTTTTACGGGGGTGTTGTGTAAAAAAATGAACGAGGCTAAGCTCGATTCAAACCCATAACAGCAATAATACCGGGGTGTTACATGTCACGCCTGCCGATAATCGGCGTCACCGCCTGCACCAAGCAGATCGGTTTGCATCCTTATCACATCACTGGCGATAAGTACGTGCGAGCGGTCGCGGTGGCAGCCAAAGGCTTGCCTCTGATCCTGCCGTCACTGGCAGAACTCATTAAACCGTCCGATATTCTGGACGGTCTGGACGGCCTGCTCTTTACCGGGTCACCCTCCAATATCGAACCGCATTTGTATCACGGCCCGGCCAGCGCGCCAGGCACGCTGCATGATCCTGAACGTGATCGCACCACCCTCCCCTTGATCCGCGCCGCACTGGCAGCCGGCGTTCCGGTGCTCGGCATTTGCCGGGGGTTTCAAGAATTAAATGTAGCCCTGGGTGGCTCACTTCACCAGAAATTGCACGAAGTCGAAGGCTTCATCGAGCACCGTGAAGACCCGAGCGCACCGCTTGAGGTGCAGTACGGTCCCAGCCATGCCATGCACGTTCAACCGGGCGGCGTGCTGGCGGGCTTGGGCCTGCCGAGCGACTTCGACGTCAACTCGATTCACACCCAGGGCATTGACCAGTTGGCCCCGGGGTTGCGCATTGAAGCCACTGCACCGGACGGGCTGGTAGAAGCGGTCTCGGTAAAAGACGGCAAGGCTTTTGCTTTAGCAGTTCAATGGCACCCCGAATGGCAGGTAAGCTCTAACCCGATTTACCTCGCAATCTTCCAGGCATTCGGAGATGCCTGCAGACGGCGCGCACACCAACGCGACGCCGATGCGTCAGTAAACGCCTGACTTATTCAAGTCAGGAAACTCAGCCCAGAGGCATTTATGAGTAACAACCTCGACCAGCTCACCGATTGGTTGAAAGACCACAAGATCACAGAAGTCGAATGCATGATCGCCGACCTTACCGGCATTGCCCGCGGTAAGATCTCGCCGACCAACAAATTCATTGCCGAAAAAGGCATGCGCCTGCCCGAGAGCGTATTGCTGCAGACCGTTACGGGCGACTACGTCGAAGACGACATCTATTACGAACTCCTCGATCCGGCCGACATCGACATGGTCTGCCGTCCCGATCAGAACGCCGTCTATGTTGTGCCCTGGGCCATTGAGCCAACCGCTCAAGTGATTCACGACACCTACGACAAGCAGGGCAACCCGATTGAGTTGTCACCGCGCAACGTGCTCAAAAAGGTCCTCAAACTCTATGCCGACCACGGCTGGCAGCCGATCGTGGCGCCAGAAATGGAGTTTTACCTGACCAAGCGCAGCGAAGACCCGGACTACCCGTTGCAGCCGCCGGTTGGCCGCTCGGGCCGCCCGGAAACCGGCCGTCAGTCCTTCTCTATTGAAGCAGCCAACGAGTTCGACCCGCTGTTCGAAGACGTGTACGACTGGTGCGAGCTGCAAGAGCTGGATCTGGACACCCTGATCCACGAAGACGGCACCGCGCAGATGGAAATCAACTTCCGTCATGGCGATGCCCTGTCGCTGGCTGACCAGATCCTTATTTTCAAACGCACCATGCGCGAAGCCGCGCTCAAGCACAACGTGGCTGCCACCTTTATGGCCAAGCCCATGACCGGCGAGCCGGGCAGCGCGATGCATTTGCACCAAAGCATCATCGACATCGCCACCGGCAAAAACATCTTCTCCAATGAAGACGGGACGATGAGCCAGCTGTTCCTCAACCACATCGGCGGGTTGCAGAAGTTCATTCCTGAGCTGCTGCCGCTGTTTGCACCGAACGTGAACTCCTTCCGCCGCTTCCTGCCTGATACCTCAGCGCCGGTGAACGTGGAATGGGGCGAAGAGAACCGAACCGTCGGCCTGCGCGTACCGGATGCCGGCCCGCAAAACCGCCGTGTCGAAAACCGTTTGCCGGGCGCCGATGCCAACCCGTACCTGGCCATTGCGGCCAGCTTGCTGTGTGGCTACATCGGCATGGTCGAAGGCATCAACCCAAGCGCGCCTGTAGTAGGCCGCGGCTATGAACGCCGCAACCTGCGCTTGCCGTTGACCATCGAAGACGCCCTGGAGCGGATGGAAAACAGCAAGACCGTCGAGAAGTACCTCGGCACCAAGTTCATCACCGGTTACGTCGCCGTCAAACGTGCCGAACATGAGAACTTCAAGCGCGTCATCAGTTCGTGGGAGCGGGAATTCCTGCTGTTCGCCGTCTGACACGCCGGGAGCCGCACCTGGAAGGTGCGGTTCCCCAACTGAATAAAAGGAGAGCTGTATGACTAGCAAGAACCCGCAAACGCAAGCCTGGCAACAATTGAGCAACGATCACCACCTGGCCCCTTTCAGTGACTTCAAGCAATTGAAAGAAGTTGGCCCGCGCATCATCACTCACGCCAAGGGCGTGTACCTCTGGGACAGTGAAGGTCACAAGATTCTCGACGGCATGGCCGGCCTGTGGTGTGTTGCCATTGGTTATGGCCGTGACGAACTGGCCGATGCCGCCAGCAAGCAAATGCGCGAACTGCCGTACTACAACCTGTTCTTTATGACCGCTCACCCGCCGGTGCTTGAGTTGTCCAAAGTCATCGCCGACATCGCCCCCGAAGGCATGAACCATGTGTTCTTCACCGGTTCCGGTTCGGAAGGCAACGACACCATGCTGCGTATGGTCCGCCACTATTGGGCGATCAAAGGCCAGCCGAACAAGAAAGTCATCATCAGCCGTAAAAACGGCTACCACGGTTCGACCGTGGCGGGCGCAAGCCTGGGCGGCATGACCTACATGCACGAACAGGGCGACTTGCCGATCCCGGGCATTACCCACATCCCCCAACCGTACTGGTTCGGTGAAGGCGGCGACATGTCCCCGGAAGAGTTCGGTATCTGGGCGGCCAATCAACTGGAAGAAAAGATCCTTGAGCTGGGCGTCGACAACGTCGGTGCTTTTATTGCCGAGCCTATTCAGGGCGCCGGTGGCGTGATTGTTCCGCCAGACACCTACTGGCCGCGCATCAAAGAGATCCTCGCCAAGTACGACATTCTGTTCGTGGCTGACGAAGTGATCTGCGGCTTTGGCCGGACTGCCGAGTGGTTCGGCAGCGATTTCTACGACCTCAAACCCGACATGATGACCATCGCCAAGGGCCTGACCTCGGGCTACATCCCGATGGGCGGCCTGATCGTGCGCGATGAAGTGGTGGCCGTGCTCAACGAAGGCGGCGATTTCAACCACGGGTTCACCTACTCCGGTCACCCGGTTGCCGCCGCCGTTGCCCTCGAAAACATCCGCATCCTGCGTGAAGAAAAAATTATCGAGAAGGCCAACGCCGAAACGGCACCGTATTTGCAAAAGCGTTTACGCGAACTCAACGATCACCCGTTGGTGGGCGAAGTGCGCGGTGTTGGCCTGTTGGGCGCCATTGAACTGGTGCAGGACAAAGCCACTCGCAAACGTTATGAAGGCCGGGGTGTGGGCATGATCTGCCGCCAGTTCTGCTTTGATAACGGCCTGATCATGCGCGCCGTCGGCGACACCATGATCATCGCGCCACCGCTGGTCATCAGCAAAGACGAGATCGATGAGTTGGTGACCAAGGCGCGTAAGTGCCTGGATCTGACCTTGGAAGCATTGCAGGGTTAACTGCTAGGCTTTGGGCGCAAGAAAACTGCGGATTTTATGTAGGCAATTGCGCTTAGAGCCTTAAGAATCAAGGCTCTTCCCTTGAAAGCCTGCCCTGGATCTTGCCAGACTAGCCGCCGGCTTTGGTTACCCTGACATCAGGTCGCTGAATCGGTGGTTTAAAAGAACAATTGGAGCATTACAGATGAAGGCATCAGGTTTTAAAAAAGCTGGCAAGACCCTTCTCGCCCTGTCCTTGATAGGTGTGATGGCCGGGGCAGCACAAGCAGCAGACAAAGTGCTGCACGTTTACAACTGGTCCGATTACATCGCACCCGATACCGTCAAAAAGTTTGAAGACAAGACCGGTATCAAAGTGGTTTACGACGTGTTCGACAGCAACGAGACCCTTGAGGCCAAACTGCTGGCGGGCAAGTCTGGCTACGACATCGTCGTGCCATCCAACAACTTCCTGGCCAAGCAGATCAAAGCCGGCGTTTACCAGGAGCTGGACAAGTCCAAGCTGCCTAACTGGAAAAACCTCGACCCTGCTCTGCTCAAGGCCGTGGGCGATGCCAGTGACCCGGGCAACAAATTCGCGTTCCCGTACATGTGGGGCACCATTGGCATCGGCTACAACCCTGAGAAGGTCAAAGCCGCTCTGGGCGTCGACACCATTGATTCCTGGGACGTGATCTTCAAGCCCGAGAACATCGAGAAGCTGAAAAAATGTGGCGTGAGCGTGCTCGACTCGCCAACCGAAATGCTGCCAGCGGCGCTGCACTACCTGGGCTTGCCGACCAACAGCCAGAAGAAAGACGATCTGCAGAAAGCCGAAGAGCTGTTCCTCAAGGTTCGCCCTTCGATCGCTTACTTCCACTCCTCCAAGTACATCTCTGACCTGGCCAACGGCAACATCTGCGTTGCAGTGGGCTACTCGGGCGACCTGGAGCAATCCATCACCCGTGCCAAAGAAGCCGGTGACAAGGTCAAACTCAAGTACGTGATTCCGAAAGAAGGTGCTGGCAGCTTCTACGACATGGTCGCCATCCCTAAAGATGCCGAAAACGTTGATGCCGCTTACGCCTGGATGAACTACCTGCTGGAACCGGAAGTGATGGCCGAGATCACTAACAGTGTGCGTTTCCCGAACGGTAACAAAGCTGCAACACCGTTGGTGAATAAAGACATCTCGGGTGACCCAAGCATCTATCCGTCGGATGAAGTCAAAGAACATCTGTACGCGATCAGTGACTTGCCACCTGCAACCTTGCGCCTGCTGACCCGCAGCTGGACCAAGATCAAATCCGGTAAGTAACACGGCAATCCTGGAGCGAGCTTGCCTCGCGATCTTTCAAAAGATCAAAAGATCGCGAGACGAGCTCGCTCCTACAAGCCAGATTTCATGTGAAATCAGCGTGTTATCGCAATAAATCGCAGAAAACTTTGCTGTGCAGGTTTATCGAGGGTAAGTTGCGCGCCGGTTTTGTCTTTAGCGGTTCAGCTGCCGGAAGACACGGGCAACTCAGGCCCAACTATTTAGAGGACCACCACGTGTCTATTTCCCTGTTTCGCAAGACCTTGATGGTCGGAGCCGGTTTAGCGCTTGCAGTCAGCGTTCAAGCAGCTCCCACCGTGCACATTTATAACTGGTCGGACTACATAGCACCCGATACCTTGGCCGATTTTGAAAAGGCCACCGGCATCAAACCGGTGTATGACGTCTTCGATTCCAACGAAACGCTGGAAGGCAAGCTGCTGGCTGGCCGTACCGGTTATGACGTGGTTGTGCCGTCTAACCACTTCCTGGGCAAACAGATCAAAGCGGGCGCTTTCCAAAAGCTCGACAAATCGCAGCTGCCCAACTATTCCAACCTGGACCCTGCCTTGCTCAAGCGCCTTGAGCAGAACGATCCGGGCAACCAATACGCCGTGCCGTACCTGTGGGGCACCAATGGCATTGGTTACAACGTCGATAAAGTCAAAGAAGTCCTGGGCGTCGACAAAATCGACTCGTGGGACGTGGTCTTCAAACCAGAGAACATCAAAAAGCTGCAAGCCTGCGGCGTGTCGTTCCTGGATTCGGCCGATGAAATGATGCCGACCGTGCTCAACTACCTGGGCCTGAACGCCAACAGCACCAACCCTGAAGACTACAAAAAGGCCGAGAAAACCCTGTTAGCGGTGCGTCCCTACGTCACCTACTTCCACTCGTCCAAGTACATTTCCGATCTTGCCAACGGCAACATCTGTGTAGCGATTGGCTTCTCCGGTGATGTGTTCCAGGCCAAAAACCGTGCCGAAGAAGCGAAAAAAGGCGTCAACATCGCCTACGTCGTGCCCAAGGAAGGCGGCGCCCTGTGGTTTGACATGCTGGCGATTCCAAAAGACTCCAGCAACGTGAAAGAAGCCCACACGTTCATCAACTACCTGCTGCAACCTGAAGTCATCGCCAAGGTCAGTGACTACGTTGGCTATGCCAACCCAAACCCTGCGGCTGACAAGGTAATGGATGAGTCCATTCGCACCGACGAAGCGGTTTACCCAACCCAGGCGGTGCTGGACAAGACTTACGTTTCGACCGAGCTACCGCCGAACATTCAGCGTCTGATGACGCGTTCGTGGACTAAGGTCAAAACGGGTAAATAGCTCGCAAGACCACCTATCCAAGGCCCGAACCTCTTGTTCGGGCTGCTAAATTTGTTGGGAGTTTCGTAAATGGCTGTTGCCTCCGGCGCCTATAAGAAAGCCCTCGAGGGCGATCAGACCCCTAAACAGGTTCTGGTCAAAATCGACCGGGTCACGAAAAAATTCGACGAGACGATTGCAGTGGACGATGTGTCCCTGGAAATCAACAAAGGCGAGATCTTCGCCTTGCTCGGCGGATCGGGATCGGGCAAATCCACCTTGCTGCGCATGCTCGCCGGTTTCGAGCGCCCAACAGAGGGCCGTATTTTCCTCGATGGCGTCGACATCACCGACCTGCCGCCCTATGAGCGGCCGATCAACATGATGTTCCAGTCCTACGCCCTGTTCCCGCACATGACCGTGGCGCAAAACATCGCCTTCGGCCTCAAGCAGGACAAAATGGCGAGCGCTGAAATCGATGCCCGCGTTGGCGAAATGCTCAAGCTGGTGCACATGACCCAGTACGCCAAGCGCAAACCGCACCAATTGTCGGGCGGTCAGCGCCAGCGTGTGGCCCTGGCCCGTTCGCTGGCCAAGCGTCCTAAATTGCTGCTGCTCGACGAACCCATGGGTGCGCTGGACAAAAAACTGCGTTCGCAGATGCAACTGGAGCTGGTGGAAATCATCGAGCGCGTCGGCGTGACCTGCGTCATGGTGACCCACGACCAGGAAGAGGCCATGACCATGGCCCAGCGCATCGCGATCATGCACCTGGGCTGGATCGCCCAAATCGGCAGCCCGATCGACATCTATGAAACTCCGGTGAGCCGTCTGGTGTGCGAATTCATCGGCAACGTCAACCTGTTCGAAGGTGAAGTGGTCGACGACGCCGAAGGCTACGCGCGCATCAACAGCCCGGAGCTGGAAAACGACATTTACGTCGGGCATGGCGTGACCACCTCGGTCGAAGACAAACACATTACCTACGCGATCCGCCCGGAAAAGATGCTGATCACCACCGAAAAGCCGTCCTACGAGTACAACTGGTCGCGCGGCAAGGTGCATGACATCGCTTACCTGGGCGGCCACTCGGTGTTCTACGTCGAATTGCCTTGCGGCAAGCTGGTGCAATCGTTCGTGGCCAACGCTGAACGCCAGGGCGCTCGTCCGACCTGGGACGATCAGGTCTATGTCTGGTGGGAAGACGACAGCGGCGTGGTACTGCGCTCATGAACATGCGAAAGCTTAAACGCCGACTGCAACGAATAACCCCCGGTGGCCGTCATGTGGTCATCGGGATTCCATTCCTGTGGCTGTTTCTGTTTTTCATGCTGCCGTTCTTCATCGTTCTGAAGATCAGCTTTGCTGAGGCAGACGTCGCGATTCCGCCGTACACCGAGATCCTCAACTACGTTGACCAGAAGCTCGAGATCCTGCTTAACCTGGGCAACTACGCCATGTTGGGCGACGATGAGTTGTATATCGCCGCTTATCTGGGCTCGCTGAAAATGGCCTTTATCAGCACGCTGTTGTGCCTGCTGATCGGCTATCCGATGGCCTACGCCATCGCCAATGCGCGCAAAGAGATGCAGACCGTACTGGTGCTGCTGATCATGATGCCGACCTGGACCGCGATCCTGATCCGCGTTTACGCGTGGATGGGCATTCTGAGCAACAACGGCCTGCTCAATGGCTTCTTGATGTCCATGGGCTGGATCGACCAACCGTTGCAGATCCTCAACACCAACACCGCGGTGTACATCGGTATCGTCTACTCGTACCTGCCGTTCATGATCCTGCCGTTGTACGCCAACCTCGTCAAACACGACCACAGCTTGCTGGAAGCCGCGTCTGACCTGGGTTCGAGCACCTTCAACAGCTTCTGGAAAATCACCGTTCCGCTGTCTAAAAACGGCATCATCGCGGGCTGCATGCTGGTGTTTATCCCGGTGGTGGGCGAATTCGTGATCCCGGAACTGCTGGGCGGCCCGGAAACCCTCATGATCGGTAAAGTGTTGTGGCAAGAGTTCTTCAACAACCGTGACTGGCCGGTTGCTTCTGCACTGGCGGTGGTCATGCTGGCGATCCTGATTGTGCCGATCATCCTGTTCAACCGCAGCCAGGCTAAAGAGCTGGAGGGCAAGATATGAAGCGCATTCGTTTCTCTAGCTTTATGTTGGTGGTAGGGCTGTTGTTCATCTACCTGCCAATGCTGATCCTGGTGATCTACTCCTTCAACGCCTCCAAACTGGTGACGGTGTGGGGCGGCTGGTCGCTGAAGTGGTACATCGGCCTGACCGATAACACCCAACTGATGGGTGCGGTGATGCGCTCGCTGGAAATCGCCTGCTACACGGCGATTGCAGCGGTCGCACTGGGCACCCTGGCAGCGTTCGTGCTGACCCGTATCAGCCACTTCAAGGGCCGTACGCTGTTCGGCGGCCTGGTGACGGCGCCGCTGGTCATGCCTGAAGTGATCACCGGTCTGTCGCTGTTGCTGCTGTTCGTGGCGATGGCGCAGATGATTGGCTGGCCGCAAGAGCGCGGCATCGTCACCATCTGGATCGCTCACACCACGTTCTGTGCGGCCTATGTGGCGGTGGTGGTGTCGGCGCGTCTGCGTGAGCTGGACCTGTCCATCGAAGAAGCGGCCATGGACCTGGGTGCCAAGCCGTGGAAGGTGTTCTTCCTGATCACCATCCCGATGATCGCCCCGTCCCTGGCGGCGGGCGCCATGATGTCCTTTGCCCTGTCGCTGGACGACCTGGTACTGGCCAGCTTCGTGTCCGGCCCGGGCTCCACGACGTTGCCGATGGAAGTGTTCTCGGCAGTGCGTCTGGGGGTTAAACCCGAGATCAACGCCGTGGCCAGTTTGATTTTGCTGGCGGTGTCGCTGGTGACCTTCCTGGTGTGGTTCTTCAGCCGCCGCGCCGAAGAGCACCGCAAAAAGGCCATCCAGCAAGCCATCGACGAAGCCGCTGCCGAGTCCTGGAAACAACCCGATGTACGCCGTCCAAAGTCGCCTGACGCCGCTTAAGCCTGCGATTTAAAAAACCTCGCCTCCTGTCACAGGGAGGCGAGGTTTTTTATGGGCGCTTCTGACCAAACAGCAGGCTTTATGGCTTGGCCACGTGCCACACACCGCCTTTGCCGTCGCCGGTCTTGTCACCGGGGTTCTTGTCGCCTGCAAAGGTGTACAGCGGTTTGTCCTTGTAGACCCATTGTTTCGTGCCGTCTGTGCGCTCGGTCGTTTTCCAGTCACCCATGTCCTTGGCCTCAGACTTGGCGGGCAGCGGTGGCCAGTTCTTGGCGCAGGTGTCGTAGCACGTCGACTTACCGTCAGCATCCTTGTCGTACGTGTAGAGCGTCAAGCCGACGTGATCAACCAGAAAGCCGTCCTTGACCATGGCCGGCTCGTCAGCAAAGGCCAGCCCCGGTAGCGCCAACGCGGCGGCCAGCAACAATGCCTTTAGGGAAGTAGTGTTATAAGTCATCGGAATCGTCCTTTTTGTGGTTGTACGATTTGAGATCAAAGCGTAGTCCACTAATCTGCGGAGCGCTTTTAGGCCCAAAGCTGTCACACGACTGCAATAATTCCGTTATCTAATGCGCCACAAGACAGTTAAATGACACGAGGGTTACGGCATGGTTGGCAGGAGCATTTTGATCGTAGATGACGAGGCACCGATCCGCGAGATGATCGCGGTGGCCTTGGAAATGGCTGGCTACGATTGCCTGGAAGCCGACAATGCTCAGGACGCTCACGCCATCATCGTGGACCGTAAGCCTGACCTGATTCTGCTGGACTGGATGCTGCCCGGCGGCACATCGGGGATCGAATTGGCCCGTCGCCTGAAACGCGAAGAGCTGACCAATGACATTCCGATCATCATGCTCACCGCCAAGGGCGAAGAGGACAACAAGATCCAGGGCCTGGAAGTGGGCGCTGATGACTACATCACCAAGCCTTTTTCCCCGCGTGAACTGGTCGCCCGCCTCAAGGCCGTGCTGCGCCGTGCAGGCCCCGCCGACAACGAATCACCGATTGAAATCGGCGGCCTGCTGCTCGACCCCATCAGCCACCGCGTCACCATCGACGGCACCCCGGCCGACATGGGCCCCACCGAATACCGCCTGCTGCAATTTTTCATGACCCATCAGGAACGCGCCTACACCCGCGGCCAGTTACTTGACCAAGTGTGGGGCGGCAACGTGTACGTTGAAGAACGGACCGTCGACGTGCACATCCGTCGCTTGCGCAAAGCCCTCGGCGAAGCGTATGAAAATCTGGTACAAACCGTGCGCGGCACCGGTTATCGGTTTTCAACAAAAGCGTAATGAAGCAGCGGCAAGCTAAAGGCTGAGCCGCTTCTAGCGTGAGGCTCACAACGGGACGTGTGACTTGAACCCAAATTGGCATGGCACTCTGATTCGCCATCTATTGCTTTTGATTACCGGCTGCCTGTTCATCGGGCTGATCAGTGGGTATTACGGCTGGAGCCTGGTCGTCGGTCTTGGCCTTTATCTGGGCTGGACCCTTAAACAGTTGCTGCGTCTGCACGATTGGCTGCGCAATCACCAACCCGACGAAGCACCGCCCGATGGCTACGGCCTGTGGGGCGAGGTGTTTGACAGCATCTACCACCTGCAACGCCGCGACCAGCGCGTACGCGGGCGCCTGCAAGCGGTGATTGACCGTGTGCAAGAGTCTACCGCCGCCCTCAAAGACGCCGTGGTCATGCTCGACAGCCATGGCGACCTGGAATGGTGGAACCGCGCCGCCGAAACCTTGCTCGGCCTCAAGACCCCGCAAGACAGCGGCCAGCCGGTCACCAACCTGGTTCGCCACCCGCGCTTCAAGGAATATTTCGACAACGGCAACTATGCCGAACCGCTGGAAATTCCTTCGCCGGTCAACGACCACCTGCGCATCCAGCTCTACATCACCCGCTATGGCAACAACGAGCACCTGATGCTGGTGCGCGACGTCACCCGCCTCCACCATCTGGAGCAAATGCGCAAAGACTTCATTGCCAACGTGTCCCATGAACTGCGCACGCCGTTGACGGTGATTTGCGGCTATCTGGAAACCCTGCTTGATAACGTCGATGACGTGAACCCGCGCTGGAAGCGCCCGCTGTCACAAATGCAGCAACAGGGCGAACGCATGCAGACGCTGCTCAATGACCTGCTGTTACTGGCCAAGCTGGAAGCCACCGACTACCCCTCGGACAACCAGCCGGTGCCTATCGACGCCTTGCTGCGCTCGATCAAGGGCGACGCCCAGGCGCTGTCCGGGCAACGCAACCAGACCATCACCCTGGACATCGACACCAACGTGGCCCTCAAGGGCAGCGAAGCCGAGCTGCGCAGCGCGTTTTCCAACCTGGTGTTCAACGCCGTCAAATACACCCCGGACGGCGGCTCTATCCGCATTCGCTGGTGGGCAGACCACTTGGGCGCGCACCTCAGCGTGCAGGATTCGGGGGTCGGCATCGACAACAAACACCTGCCGCGCCTGACCGAACGCTTCTACCGCGTAGACTCCAGCCGCAACGCCAGCACCGGCGGTACGGGCCTGGGCCTGGCCATCGTCAAACACGTGCTATTGCGCCACCACGGGCACCTGGACATCAGCAGCGTATTGGGCCACGGCAGCACTTTTACCTGCCAATTCGACCCGGTTCAGGTCATAAAACCCAGGATTAGCGCCTCTGTCAGCTGACCCGTGTGGCAAAAGCCCACTAGGCAAGCATCGCATCAGCCGCTACATTGCTTGGCCGGGGCCTGTTTTAGCAGGCCCTGAAACCCTCAACTCGTTGAATATTGGAACCCGTAAAACTCCATCATGGACCCTTCCCCTGGCTTGACCCTCGCAACACTCTTCGCCGACTTCGGCATGATTCTTTTTGCTCTGATCCTGGTACTGCTCAACGGTTTTTTCGTTGCGGCTGAATTTGCCATGGTCAAACTGCGCTCGACCCGGGTCGAGGCCATCGCAGACGTCAACGGCTGGCGCGGGCAGATCCTGCGCACCGTGCACAACCAACTCGACGCTTACCTCTCCGCCTGCCAATTGGGTATCACCCTGGCCTCGCTGGGCCTGGGCTGGGTCGGCGAGCCGGCGTTTGCCCACTTGCTCGAACCGCTGCTCGGCGCGCTGGGCGTGCAATCGCCAGAAGTGATCAAAGGTGTGTCGTTCTTTACCGCCTTCTTCATCATTTCGTACCTGCACATTGTGGTCGGCGAACTGGCCCCTAAATCCTGGGCCATCCGCAAACCCGAAACCCTGTCGCTGTGGACAGCCGTGCCGCTGTACCTGTTTTACTGGGCCATGTACCCGGCCATCTACCTGCTCAACGCCAGCGCCAACGCCATATTGCGGATTGCCGGCCAAGGCGAGCCCGGTGCTCACCATGACCACGCCTACAGCCGCGAAGAACTCAAACTGATCCTGCACTCCAGCCGTGGCCAGGACCCGAGCGACCAAGGCATGCGCGTGTTGGCCTCGGCCGTGGAAATGGGCGAACTGGAAGTGGTCGACTGGGCCAATTCACGCGAAGACCTGGTGACCCTGGACTACAAGGCGCCGCTCAAGGAAATCCTCGCACTGTTCCGCCGTCACAAGTTCAGCCGCTACCCGGTCTACGACGCCGACACCAACACCTTTGTCGGCCTGTTGCACATCAAGGACCTGCTGCTTGAGCTGGCCGACCTCGATCACCTGCCCGAAACCTTCAACCTTGAAGAACTGATCCGCCCGCTGGAGCGCGTGTCACGCCACATGCCGCTGGCGCAGTTGCTGGAGCAGTTCCGCAAGGGCGGCGCGCACTTTGCCCTGGTGGAAGAAGCCGACGGCAAAGTGGTCGGCTACCTGACCATGGAAGACGTGCTCGAAGTGCTGGTGGGCGACATTCAGGACGAACACCGCAAGGCCGAGCGCGGCATCCTCTCGTACCAGCCGGGCAAACTGCTGGTGCGCGGTGACACGCCGCTGTTCAAGATCGAGCGCCTGCTGGGCGTCGACCTTGACCACGTCGAAGCCGAAACCGTTGCGGGCCTGATCTACGACACCCTCAACCGTGTGCCCGAAGAAGAAGAGCAACTGGAAGTTGAAGGCCTGCGCATCATCATCAAAAAGATGAAAGGCCCGAAAATCGTCCTGGCCAAAGTGCTGAAGCTCAACTAACCCGGCTCTCCTGTAGGAGCGAGCTTGTCTCGCGATCTTTTGAGCGTTTAAAAGATCGCGAGGCAAGCTCGCTCCTACAGTGAAGATGCAAATGTTTCACAAATGTTTCAACACACCGCCAGCTGTGCGATGCTGGCGTTCTGCTCAATTGCCGACTACAGCTTAAGAAACATCTGTAAGAACGGCCTGCAGCTATCTGATCCTCCAAAGTATCGACCACAGGGAGCCAGCATGCTGACCCTGCTCAATCTTCTCTCTGCCGTGACCCTGCTGATCTGGGGCACGCACATCGTGCGAACCGGTATCTTGCGGGTTTACGGCACCAACTTGCGCCATGTCATCGGGCAAAACGTGTCCAGACCGATACTCGCGTTTATCGCCGGTATCATCGTCACCGCCATGGTGCAAAGCAGCAACGCCACCGCCCTGCTGGTGACCTCCTTTGTCGGCCAGGGCCTGATGACGCTCACACCCGCGCTGGCAACCATGCTCGGGGCCGACGTCGGGACCGCGCTGATGGCACGGGTGCTGACCTTCGACTTGTCGTGGCTGTCACCGCTGCTGATTTTTTTGGGCGTGATCTTCTTCCTGTCACGCAAACAAACCCGCGCCGGGCAACTGGGCCGCGTCGGGATTGGCCTGGGCCTGATTATTCTGGCGCTGCAACTGATCGTCGAAGCCGCCTCGCCCATCACCCATGCCCAAGGGGTGAAGGTGATTTTCGCCTCGTTGACCGGCGACTTGCTGCTCGATGCCTTGGTCGGCGCGGTGTTTGCGATGGTCTCGTACTCCAGCCTGGCCGCCGTGTTGCTCACCGCGACCCTGGCCGGCGCCAGCGTGATCAGCCTGCCCGTGGCCGTTGGCCTGGTGATCGGCGCCAACATCGGCAGCGGCGTGCTGGCGTTTCTCAGCACCAGCATGCAAAACACGGCGGGGCGGCAGGTGGCGCTCGGTAGCCTGCTCTACAAATTGATCGGTTTGCTGTTGATCATGCCGGTGCTCACGCCGCTGGTGGACTGGATGGACAGTCTTAACTTCAGGCCGCAAGAGCTGGTCATCGGCTTCCACCTGCTCTACAACACCACGCGCTGCTTCTTGATGCTGCCCACCATCGGCCTCATGGCACGGCTGTGTGCCCGGCTATTGCCCGAGCGCGACATCGCCAACGGCAGCATCACCCCACGCCACCTCGACCCTGCAGCACTCGACACGCCCACCCTGGCGCTGACCAACGCCGTGCGCGAAACCCTGCGCATTGGCGACCTGATCGACACCATGTTGGTCAATATGCTCGACGTTCTGCGCGGCAAGCAAACCTCGATGACGCAAGCAATGCGCCCCCTCAGCGATGACGTCGAAGTGCTCTACAGCGCGGTCAAACTGTACCTGGCGCAAATGCCCCGCGAAGACTTGGGCGAACACGACAGCCGCCGCTGGGCCGAGATCATCGAACTGGCGATCAACCTCAAACTGGCCAGCGACCTAATCGAGCGCATGCTGCGCAAAGTCCAGCAGCAGAAAACCTCGCAACGCCGTTCGTTTTCGGCCACGGGGCTTGAAGAGCTGGTAGACCTGCAAACCCAGCTCATCGAGAACCTGCGCCTAGGCCTCACGGTGTTCCTGAACTCGGACCCACACATCGCCCGCCAACTGCTGCGCGAAAAACGCCGCTTTCGCGCACAAGAGCGGCGCCTGGCCCACGCCCACGTGAACCGTTTGCAACAAAAAATCACCCAAAGCATCGAAACCAGCTCCGTGCACCTGGAGCTGATTGCCGACATGCAGCGCCTGAATTCACTGTTTTGCGGCAGCGCTTACGTGGTGCTGGAAAACACCGATACCGGCGCGCTGGAACCTGAAGACAACGCCGACACCCTACATTCGCCCTGAACGTTGCACGCGACCGTGTTGTCAGTCTGTAAGCAGCGTCTAACCTGCACAGACTGACACGCTGCGCCACTCGCCCTCTCAAAACGGATTCAGAGATCCAGGGATTTTTATGCGTTGCCTGCTGTTTATCTGCGTGCTGCTGGGAGCAGCTCAGAGTTTTGCCCTCGACCGCTTCAGCGTAGAAGGCTATCAACTGCCTAACGGCTTGCAATTGATCCTCAAGCCCGGCTACGAGCGCGGCCATGTGTCCATTCGCTTGGTGGTCGGCGTGGGCATGGATGACTTCAGTTGCGCCGATCAACAGTTACCCCACCTGCTTGAGCACTTATTGTTCAGCGGCGTCGACGACAGCGGTGAAGGCGGCCTGGAAGAGCGCATGCAAGCGCTGGGCGGCGAATGGAACGCCTACACCAGCAACGCCGACACCACCTTTGTGATCGAAGCCCCGGCGAAAAACCAGCGCAAAATCCTCGACCTGCTGCTGAGCCTGCTGACCCGCACGCAAATGACCGAACAGCGCATCAGTGAGGCCAAGCAAGTGGTTGAGCGCGAAGACGGCGGCCACTATTCGCACCTGCAGCGCTGGCTGGATCGCCAGGACCTCGGGCACAGCGCCAGCAACCAGTTGGCGGTGGAACTGGGCCTCAAATGCGCCGAACGCGCCGAGGTACATAACCTCACGCGCCAACAGCTCGAAGCGGTGCGCAACACGTGGTATGCCCCCAACAACATGACCCTGATCATGGTCGGCGACCTCGACCGCCTGCTGCCGGCGTATCTGGAACGCACCTACGGCGCACTCGAACCGGTCGACCCCAGCGAGCACCTGCCGCTGCCCGCCATCGAAGCCAAGGCTGACACCGAACGCACATTGGTGCGCGGTGTAGTCGGCGAAACGGCCAAGCTGCATTGGTTGCTGCCGGAGCCGGTGATCGACGACCAGAACGATGAAACCTGGGACCTGCTGCGCGATTACCTGGAGTGGTCGCTGTACAGCGAGCTGCGGCTCAAGCACGGGTTGTCTTACGGGCCTTGGACCGAGCGCGAAGTGTTCGGTGGCGTGAGCTTTTTAAGCCTCAACGCCGACCTCGCCCGCGATGACGTGGCCAAGGCCCAACAGGTGATGAGTGAGCTCAAACAACGTTTGCTAAAGGACGGCCTCGATCCGCAGACCTTTACCCGCCTCAAAAACGCCGCGGTGGCGCGCCAGGCCTGGGCTGTGCAGGGCAACAGTGCCTTGGCTGATTATTACTGGAGCGCCTTGGGCGACTACGACGGCGGCCGGTTTGCCGACCCGTCCAAACGCTTGCAAGCGGTGACACTTGAGCAAGCCAACAGCGCGTTGCGCCAATTGTTTGCCAAGCCCGGTTATGTGCGTATCGAAAAACCGCTGTTCAGCTATAACGGCTTGACCGTGGCGCTGGCGGCGGCGTTGAGCGTGTTGGTGCTGATGTTCGTGGGCTGGCGAATCTGGCGTCGACGCACGCGTTGATTGGCTAAGCCCGAAACAGTTTGATACCGTAAAAATCATTGCCCATTCGCGGCTGATCAATCAGCCCCCAGCGCGCGGAGAATTCAGCGTGAGTGAACGTTCCAACCCTTGGCAGTTGCAAACCATCGTCGGCCAATTGCGCACGGCCCGTAACCAGTGGCGTTCGCAAAACGGCCGTGTCAGCGGTGAACTGGGCGGCCGCGAGCTGCCTTCACGCGCCGCGATGGCCGAGATCCTTGAGGCCCTGTGCGGCGCGTTGTTCCCGATGCGCCTGGGCCCGGTCGACCTTCGCGAAGAGAGCGAAGACTTCTACGTGGGCCACACCCTCGACGTAGCGCTCAACGCGCTGCTGGCCCAGGCGCGGCTTGAGCTGCGTTACGCGGCGCGTCAGGCCGGATTGCCGGATGCGGGCGTGGACGAGACGGCGACCGTATTGATCCAGGACTTTGCCCTGGCCTTGCCGCGCCTGCGCAGCATCCTCGACACCGACGTCCTGGCCGCCTACCACGGCGATCCGGCGGCGCGCAGTGTCGACGAAGTCTTGCTGTGCTATCCGGGGATTCTGGCGGTGATTCACCACCGCCTGGCGCACCACATGTACCGCGCCGGTCTGCCCTTGCTGGCCCGCATCAGTGCCGAAATCGCGCATTCGTCCACCGGCATTGATATTCACCCGGGCGCGCAGATTGGTCGCAGCTTCTTTATCGACCACGGCACGGGCGTGGTGATCGGAGAAACCGCGATCATCGGTGAACGTGTACGTATTTACCAAGCGGTGACCTTGGGCGCCAAACGTTTCCCGGCGGACGAATCGGGCCAACTGCAAAAAGGCCACCCGCGCCATCCGATCGTTGAAGACGACGTGGTGATCTATGCCGGCGCGACCATTCTGGGGCGCATCACCATTGGCAAAGGCTCGACGATTGGCGGCAACGTCTGGCTCACCCGCAGCGTTCCGGCGGGCTGCAACCTGACCCAGGCCAACTTGCAGCATGACGACGGCTCGCAGAAGTAAAACCGCGTGATGCCTTGCCCTCACCCTAGCCCTCTCCCGGAGGGAGAAGGAACCGATTGGGGGATGTTGTAGAAGTTTTGCGGCCTGCAAGCCATGCACTGCCCCTGAGAACACCTCGGTAAAGCTCCCTCTCCCGGAGGGAGAAGGAACTGATTGGGGGATGTTGTAGAGGTTCTGCGGCCTGTAAGTCATGTACTGAACCTGAGAACACCTCGGTAAAGCTCCCTCTCCCGGAGGGAGAGGGTTGGGGTGAGGGCGACTTCTCGGACATTTCCTGCAACCCGTAGCGGCGTTGACCCGCTTGTGGGGCCGGGTTGGCAGGCCTAGTCTTGGGGCTGTCACTGCAAAATCAGTGACAGGGCGTAGGAACCCTTTTTTACCCTCGGCGCGCAAGTGTCCACCTTTCTGATTGCGGCACTTTTTTTGTGTCCGTACCATCAGTCATGGCGGTCGTGCGCGGGCACGTTTCGACGTGGCCGGTTACCCTGGGACCCGGTTCCTACCCCGCGCATGACTGCCACCCAGCCCGTAGGAAGGCTATTGGCAGTTCCTCAACGCCCAGGAACCGCACCTCATGAAAACCATCACACCCGACCCACCCCGCTCAAACACCGACTACACCCACACCTTGCTCAGCGACCACGCCGCCACCCGGCGTGCCTTGGCGCATTACGAGATTGATCCCGAGCCACTTAACAGCCGAATTTTTGTGCGTCATCGCCTGCAATTGCGAGTGGTGTGGTTGGGGGATCAAATGTGGTGTTGCGCACGCGATCTCGGCCGTTTGATGGGCCGCACGCTAGGGCGTAAAGGGTTGGCCAAGCTGGATGCTGATCAGCATCAGGAATTACCGATCCGTAGCCACGGCGCCGTGCAAGACACCTTGATGCTCAGCGAATCGGGGGCGTATGCGATGTTGCTGTACCACTACCACCCCGAGAACCGCCATTTGCGCCAATGGCTGACCCATGAAGTGGTGCCCGCCATGCGCGGCGGGTGAAGCCTTGCCCTCACCCCAACCCTCTCCCGAGGGAGAGGGAGCTTTACCGAGTTGTTCTCAGGTTCAGTGCAAGGTAACAGGCTGCCAAAAATCTTCAGCAACCCCCAATCAGTCCCCTCTCCCTCCGGGAGAGGGTTAGGGTGAGGGGCTTTTGACTTTTAGCGAGCAGTCCGCACGCCTTCGGCCAAGGCAGCGCACAGGCTCAGTACGCCATCGACCGCTTGTTCCGGGGTGGCTGCGTTTTCGATTTTGTCGATCAAGGCCGACCCCACCACCACACCATCCGCCAAGCGGGCAATCGCCGCCGCTTGCTCCGGGGTGCGAATCCCGAAACCTACGCTGATCGGCAAGTCGGTGTGACGGCGCAGGCGCGCAATCGCTTCGCTCACTTGGTCTGTGGTCGCGGAGCCGGCGCCGGTCACGCCTGCCACCGACACGTAGTACACAAAGCCCGAGCTGCCATTGAGCACTTTAGGCAGGCGCGCATCGTCAGTCGTTGGGGTGGTCAGGCGGATGAAGTCCAGGCCCGCCGCTTGCGCAGGGTCGCACAGCTCTGAGTTGTGCTCGGGTGGCATGTCGACCACGATCATGCCGTCAACGCCAGCCGCTTTGGCGTCAGCGATGAATTTAGCCACGCCGTAATGGTGGATCGGGTTGAAGTAGCCCATGAGCACCAGCGGCGTGTCGCTGTTGCCTTCGCGGAACTCGCGCACCATTTGCAGGGTTTTCGCCAGATTTTGCTTGGCACCCAGCGCACGGATGTTGGCCAGCTGGATCGCCGGGCCATCGGCCATTGGATCGGTGAAGGGCATGCCCAGCTCGATCACGTCAGCGCCCGCAGCAGGCAGGCCTTTGAGGATGGCCAGCGAGGTGGCGTAATCCGGGTCACCGGCGGTGACAAAGGTCACCAGCGCAGCGCGGTTTTGTTCTTTGAGTTCGGCAAAACGCGTTTGCAGGCGGCTCATCAGTGTTTCTCCTGCTGGGACTGTTCAACGTGGTGCATCACGGTTTGCATGTCTTTGTCGCCTCGGCCAGACAGGTTGACCACCATCAGGTGATCGGCCGGCAAGGTCGGTGCACGCTTGAAGACTTCGGCCAGCGCGTGGGCGCTTTCAAGGGCCGGGATGATGCCTTCAAGGCGGCAGCATTTATGGAACGCATCCAGCGCTTCGTCGTCGGTGACCGAGGTGTACTGGACGCGGCCGATGTCGTGCAACCATGCGTGTTCCGGGCCGATGCCGGGGTAGTCCAGGCCCGCCGAGATCGAGTGGGCGTCGATGATCTGGCCGTCGTCGTCTTGCAGCAGGAAGGTGCGGTTGCCGTGCAACACGCCCGGCTCGCCGCCGTTGAGGCTGGCCGCGTGTTTGCCGGTTTCAATGCCGTAACCGGCCGCTTCAACACCAATGATTTCAACGCCGGTGTCGTCCAGGAACGGGTGGAACAAGCCCATCGCGTTGGAACCACCGCCGATGCACGCCACCAGACTGTCCGGCAGGCGGCCTTCCTGGGCTTGCATCTGCTCGCGGGTTTCCTTGCCGATCACGGCCTGGAAGTCGCGCACCATCGCCGGATACGGGTGCGGGCCAGCCACGGTGCCGATCAGGTAGAAGGTGCTGTCGACGTTGGTCACCCAGTCACGCAGCGCTTCGTTCATGGCGTCTTTCAAGGTGCCGGTGCCGGCCACGACCGGGATCACTTCGGCGCCCAGCAGTTTCATGCGGAACACGTTGGCCTGTTGGCGCTCGATGTCGGTGGTGCCCATGTAGATCACGCATTGCAGGCCAAAACGTGCAGCCACGGTAGCCGTCGCAACGCCGTGCATGCCAGCGCCGGTTTCGGCGATGATGCGTTTTTTGCCCATGCGCCGCGCCAGCAAAATCTGACCGATGCAGTTGTTGATCTTGTGCGCGCCGGTGTGGTTCAGCTCTTCGCGCTTGAGGTAGATCTTGGCGCCACCGCAGAACTCGGTCAGGCGCTCGGCAAAGTACAGCGGGCTCGGACGGCCCACGTAGTCGCGCTGGAAGTAGGCCAGTTCTTTGATGAACTCAGGGTCTGTTTTGGCCAGCTCATACTCGCGATCGAGGTCGAGGATCAGCGGCATCAGGGTTTCAGCGACGTAGCGGCCGCCGAATGAGCCGAACAGGCCATTGTCGTCCGGGCCGTTACGCAATGTGGATTGGGTCATGTGACGCTCCAGATAAAGAGGTGCGAAGGTCGATGGGCCTGACTTTACGCGCGACAACGTCAGATGAAAACCGATAAGATCGCCACAACCTGTCAGGAAAACTCACAGATACCATGAGCCGCGACCTCCCGCCCCTGAACGCTCTGCGCGCGTTCGAAGCCACCGCCCGCCTGAACAGCGTCAGCCAGGCGGCCGAGCAGCTTAACGTCACCCACGGTGCCGTTAGTCGGCAAATCAAAGTGCTTGAAGAACACTTGGGGGTCAGCCTGTTTGTGAAGGAAGGCCGCGGCCTGAAGCTTACGGACGCCGGGATCCGCCTGCGCGATGCCAGCAGCGAAGCCTTCGACCGCTTGCGCAATGTATGCACTGAACTCACGCAAAGCCATGTCGACGCGCCGTTTGTGCTGGGCTGTTCGGGCAGCTTGCTGGCGCGCTGGTTTATCCCGCGTCTGGGCCGTTTAAAAGCCGACTTGCCGGATTTGCGTTTGCACCTGTCGGCCGGTGAGGGCGATCTGGACCCGCGCCGCTCCGGGCTGGACGCGTGGCTGGTGTTTGCCGAGCCGCCATGGCCCGCCGACATGCAGGTGTACGAATTGGCCAGTGAGCGCATCGGCCCGGTGCTGAGCCCGCATTACGCGCATTACCCGCAACTGTGTCAGGCACCGGCCAGCGCCCTGCTGGATGAACCGCTGCTGCACACCACGTCGCGACCACAGGCGTGGCCCAGCTGGGCACAGCAACAGGCGATCGATGCGAAGGCGTTAAATTACGGGCAAGGGTTTGAGCACTTGTACTACTTGCTCGAGGCCGCAGTAGCGGGCCTGGGTGTGGCGATTGCCCCCGAGCCGTTAGTGGCGGAGGACGTGCGGGCCGGGCGCCTGGCTGCGCCGTGGGGCTTTACTCAAACCCCGGCGCAGCTGGCGTTGTGGGTGCCCAAGCGCGCCGCAGATGGGCGCGCTCGGCAACTGGCGCAATGGCTCAAGGCTGAGCTAGCGCAAGATTAGTTACGTTTGCAGAGCAGAAAAGCCGCCAGCAGGCCCAATGCACCCAGCGCAACACCGGCGGTGGCATACGGATGCTCTTGTGCGTATTCACGGGTGGCGATGGCGGTTTCGCGGGTTTTGTCTTTCACTTCTTCATACGCGTCGCTGAGCAGGTGACGCGAATGTTTCAGCGCGTTCTCGGCATTGCTTTTGAGGGCGCCAAGGGTCTTCTTGGACTCGTCAGACGCGTCGTGCTTGAAGCTCTCCAGAGACTTGAGCAGGCTCTCGATCTCGGCTTCCATGCTTTGCAATGACGCTTTACGTGAAGTATTGCTAGCCATTAGGGCTCTCCTGCATTTGTGAGTGAGGGTGCGTGTTTAGTCCGACTGCGCCGTTTTCAGAAAGTGCAAAAAACCTGAACTTTTCCTTGCGAACGGCCCACGAAGTATTCAGCAGATTCGCTGCTAGGCTTTGATTGACGACAAAGGAGAACGTTATGTCTGACCATCACACCTACAAGAAAATCGAACTGGTAGGCTCGTCCCCAAGCAGCATAGAAGACGCCATCAGTCATGCACTGGCCGAAGCCAACAAAACCATCAAACACCTGGAATGGTTTGAGGTGCTGGACACGCGCGGGCATATCAAGGACGGCAAGGTGGCGCACTATCAGGTGACGCTGAAGGTCGGTTTCCGGATCGCCAGCAGCTGACCTGCGTCAGACTTTTAGCCAACAAACTGGCCGTTTGCCACAAAGTCCGCTAAACCCTCTGGGTGCGACATGAGCAGTCGTGTCGCACCCATTTTGTTTTGATCTGGGGAACTGACCGATGAAAAAGATTTTAGTGGCTGTAGCTTTACTGAGTCTGGCGGGCACTGCTTTCGCAGCGGGCAAGCCTTGTGAAGAACTGAAGAGCGAAATTGCTGCGAAGATTGATGCTAATGGCGTCCCGCACTATTCGCTGGAAGTGGTCGACAAGGGCACTGCCTCTGACGGAAAAGTCGTGGGCTCGTGTGAAGGCGGCACCAAAGATATCGTTTACAAGCGCGGCTGATTCTGTGGGAGCGGGCTTGCTCGCGATCTTTTCAATGATCAAAAGATCGCGAGACAAGCTCGCTCCTACAGAAGCGGTTTAGGCCCCTTTCATGACTTGCGACAGCAGTTCGTAGGAATGAATACGGTCTGCATGCTCGTACAGGTCACAGGTAAAGATCAGTTCATCCGCCTGGGTCTGTTCGACCAGCACTTGCAGTTTGGCGCGGATTTTCTCGGGGCTGCCGACCATCGCCAGGCCCAAAAAGCTCATCACTGCTTCTTTCTCGTGGGGTAGCCACAGCCCGTCCATGGTTTTCACCGGCGCGCGCTGTACCAGGCTCTGCCCACGCATCAAGGCCAAAATACGTTGCAGCACGGAGGTGGACAGGTATTCAGCCTGCTCATCGGTATCGGCCGCGACTAACGGCACACCCAACATCACGTACGGCTTGTCGAGCACCGCCGAAGGCTTGAAGTGGTTGCGGTAGACGCGAATCGCTTCGTGCATCAAACGCGGTGCGAAATGTGAGGCGAAGGCGTAGGGCAAGCCACGCTCACCAGCCAGCTGCGCACTGAACAGGCTCGACCCCAGCAGCCACACCGGCACGTTGGTGCCGGTGCCCGGCATGGCGATCACTCGCTGGTCCGGGGTGCGTGGGCCCAGGTAGCGCATCAGCTCGGCGACGTCTTCAGGGAAGTCGTCCGCGCTGCCGGAACGCTCACGGCGCAGGGCGCGGGCGGTCATTTGGTCGGAGCCCGGCGCACGACCCAGGCCCAGGTCGATGCGGCCAGGGTAAAGGCTTTCGAGCGTGCCGAACTGCTCAGCAATAACCAGCGGCGCGTGGTTGGGCAGCATCACCCCGCCCGAACCGACGCGAATGGTCGAGGTGCCACCGGCCAGATAACCGATCAGCACCGAGGTCGCCGAGCTGGCGATGCCGTCCATGTTGTGGTGTTCGGCTACCCAAAAACGGTTGTAGCCAAACTTTTCTACGTGTTGGGCCAAATCCAGCGAGTTGTGCAACGACTGGGCGGCGCTACCGTTTTCGCGCACAGGCACCAGGTCGAGGGTCGAGAATTTGACATCAGACAATCGTTTCATCAGCTGGCTACTCCAAGTGAGGGGCAGGTTCAGGCACTCGCATAAACCCGCCAGTGATGACAGCAATATGGGCATATACCCGAGTTTCAATGGCATTCATCATTTGAGCCACGAAAAAATGCGATTTGTCCGACAGGATGAACTTTGTTGACCCGATACCCCTCACAACTCCAGTCAAGGCGTGAAACCTTCACGCCGTTCTTCAGGAGGCACGTATGAGTATTAAAAAGACTGCATCGGCACACTGGGCAGGCGACCTTAAAACCGGCATCGGCTCCATCTCTACCGAGACGGGCGTGTTGCGCGACGCACCGTATGGCTTCAAGGCCCGCTTTGAAGGTGGCAAGGGCACCAACCCTGAAGAACTGATCGGCGCCGCCCATGCCGGCTGCTTTTCCATGGCCCTGTCGATGATTTTGGGCGATGCCGGGCTTAAGGCCGAGAGCATCGACACCAAGGCTGAAGTCACCCTGGATCAAGTCGACGGCGGGTTTGCGATTACAGCGGTGCACTTGATCCTCAAGGCCAAAATACCGGGCGCGACCCAACAGCAATTCGATGAGCTGACCAAAAAAGCCAAAGAAGGCTGCCCGGTGTCCAAGGTGCTGAACGCCAAAATCACCCTCGACGCCACGCTGCAGGCCTGATCGATAGACCCAACGTACGCCCCGTCTGCAACGCAGTGGGGGCGGCGTTTGCCCGGACAGTTCGCAGACACCGCCGAATGTGATCGAATAGCCGCCGATTGCGTCTGACCATTACTGTGCGTTCTGCAAGAAGGGAGTCTCATCATGAAACGTTTTGCTTTAGCGGTAATCAGTTGTGCCCTGGCCACCTCGGTATGGGCCGCGCCCAAGCCTTGCGACGAGTTGAAGGCTGAAATCGAAGCCAAGATTCAGGCCAATAACGTGTCGTCTTACACGCTCGAGATCGTGACCAATGACGAAGTACACGATCAGAACATGGTGGTAGGTTCGTGCGAAAACGGCACGAAGAAGATCATCTATCAGAAAAACGATAACTGACGGACTAAGGCAGGCAGTTCACCAGCCGCTCCTCGGCCAGCACCTTGCCTTCGGCGTTGTACAACCGCGCGTAAGCGTTAAAGCCCAGTGAGCGTGCCTGCAACCGGTAGCGTTGGCCGGGCTGGAAATCCGCGTAGTTGACGGAGAGGTAACACAGCCGCTCTTGCGGCTCGCTGAACATGCCCATCCCGCCGATAAACACTTCGTAGTCAAAGCGCACCATCAGCTCGTGGTTGCCGGGAGTTACCTGAAAATAACGCCCGTCGTTCAGGCGCTGGTTATCCAGACGCTCGGCCATGATCAGCTTGCCGGTTTGGGTTTCCAGGTCGACCCAGGCCATGTTCGGATCGTGTGGCGGCAGAGGCGTGCTGGCACAGGCGCTGAGCAGGCTGGCCGTGAGCAAGAGCAAAAACGTGCGCATGGGAGTGTCCATCAGGATGTGATGCATCAGCATAGCGCCAGACCGCTCTCACAGGGTGCTGTGCTTTTTCACACGCGTCACATAGGGTGTGCTGGATGAGCACTTGTCGCCCACTGGACCGCACCATGCCCCTGACTTTTCGCTGCCTGCTTGCCCTCGCCTTTCTACCTTTTTTATACGGTTGCTCCAGTACGGGTTACTACGCGCAATTGCTCACCGGCCAATGGCACGTGTTGCAGGCCCGCGAGCCGGTGGCCAAGGTAGTGGCCGACCCTCAGCGTGACCCTGTGCTGCGCCAGCATCTGGCCCGGTCCCAAGCGGCCCGGACCTTTGCCAGCGAACATTTAAAGCTGCCTGACAACCAGAGTTATCGCCTGTACGCCGATATCCAGCGACCGTATGTGGTGTGGAATGTGTTCGCGACAGCGGAGTTTTCGCTCGACCCGGTGACCTATTGCTTCCCGGTGGCCGGGTGCGTGGCCTACCGGGGGTATTACTCACAGGGTGCCGCTCGTGGGGATGCCGCGCTCAAGCGCGAGCAAGGTATGGATGTGTGGGTCAGTGGGGTTGAAGCGTACTCGACCTTGGGCTGGTTTGATGACCCGATCCTTAACAGCATGCTGCACTGGGGCGATGAGCGACTGGCCACGCTGATTTTTCACGAGCTGGCGCATCAGCGTTTTTATGTGAAGGACGACACTGAGTTCAACGAGTCATTTGCCAGCTTTGTCGAGCAGGAAGGCACGCGCCAATGGCGCGCCTACCAAGGGCTGCCAGCAGCACACACCAAGGGTTTGCAGCAGCGCGAAGCGTTTATTGCCTTGGTTCTGAGCACGCGCCAGCGCCTGCAGCAGCTGTACACGCAAACGTTGCCAGCGGCTGAGATGCGCCAGCGCAAAGCCGCGGAGTTTGAGCGCATGCGCCGTGAATACCGTGCGCTTCGCGACCAGCAATGGGCGGGCAACAACCGCTACGACGCGTGGATCAATGCCCCGATGAACAACGCCAAGCTGCTGCCGTTCGGGTTGTATGACCAATGGGTGCCGGCCTTTGCGGCGTTGTTCAAGCAAACCGGCGGTGACTGGGCGGTGTTTTACAAGGAGGTTGAACAGTTGGGCAAGCTCCCACCGTTGCAGCGCAAAGCGGCGCTGCGCCAGTGGGCCGGGCCTTTAGCCAAGGCCAATAACCCTTAAACCTTGGGGCTGAGCCAGTTCTTGACCACACAAGAGGCGAACGGGCTGGTGCTGCACGCGCCGCTGGCCAGGGCTTGACGCAGTTTCGGGATATTGGCTTGCATCATGTATTTCTCGCCATCCTTGAAGTGCGAGTTTTCGCCAAAACCACCTTGAGTCATTTCTTTGAGGGCGTCTTCTTTGCTCCAGTCTTGCACCACCACGCGGTACATCGCTGCCATCAAGCCTGTGCGGTCGACACCATGTTTGCAGTGCATCAATACCGGGCCATGGGCCTGAGCCGTCTGGATGGCGCGCAAGGCGGCCAGCACATCGGCGTCATCGACATGATTGGTGCGGTACGGCAATTGGACTTGTTCAACCCCCGGGGTTTTTAACCAGCTGCTGTCGGCTTCGGGCAAAAAGTTGATCACGGTGCCGATGTGCAGTTTTTCCAGCAACGGCTGGGCCTGGTCATCCGGCAAGGCGCTGCGGTACAGCGTGGGGGACATTTGGTACAGGTTGTATTGCGCATCAACCGGCTGCGCCCACTGGGGCGGGCGCGCCACGGCAAAATCATCGGCCATCGCCTGGGGCAGCGTAAACGCCGCCAATAATGTCAGGCACAGGGCAGGAGCAAACCGGGCTTTGGGCATGTCAGCGCAACCACTTCGACTAAAGGATAAGGAGGTGGCGCTAGAGTGAGACAGGCCTGATAAAAACTGTGTGAGCCACTTGTCAAAAATTCGTGATTAGCCAGCGCTGTTGCAGCGCTGAGGTGCGGCAAAATTACGCATGAATCGATTCAGCCGCGCCCCTTACCTGCTAGTATTTGTAACTATTAATTGCTGATACCTATTTTTTAAGCTCATCTGCGACGCTTGTCGCTGCCAAAATGAAAGTTGCCACTGAGCAACTGCTACCCGTGAATGTCTGAAGAGGTGCCCCTCCCATGTCTGAACAAGACAACCCGCGGCGTGAGTTTTTGCGCAAAACCCTAACGCTGATTCCGGTGGTCACTGTGGCAAGCACCGGCCTCGGCGGTTCTGTGCTAATGGCGACACCCGCTGCGGGCGCCACAGCCACACCTGAACCTGTGGGGCGCACGTCTTCCCCTGCCACACCTTATGAGCCGACGTATTTCACGGCCCAGGAGTGGGCATTTCTGAACGCTGCGGTAGCACGCCTGATCCCCGCCGACGAGCAAGGCCCTGGCGCTCTGGAAGCTGGCGTCCCGGAATACATAGACCGGCAAATGCACACACCGTACGCCAGCGGTGCCTTGTGGTTCATGCAGGGGCCGTTCAATACCGATGCGCCAGCCGAGATGGGCTGGCAGAGCAAGCTTGTGCCCAAACAGATCTACCGCCTGGGCATCGCTGCCACGGAGGCACTGTGCAAAACCACCTATAACTCAACATTTGCTGGGCTAGACAGCGCTACCCGAGACGAAGTGCTCAAACAGCTGGAGGCCGGAACGCCCCACTTCGAGAACGTCCCGGCCAAGATGTTTTTCAGTTTTCTGCTGCAAAACACTAAGGAAGGCTTCTTTTGCGACCCCATTCACGGCGGCAACAAGGGCATGGTCGGCTGGACCATGATCGGCTTCCCCGGCGCTCGCGCTGACTTTATGGACTGGGTCGAACGCAACGAGCAGTACCCCTTCCCGGCAGTTTCCATTCGCGGCGAGAGGGCCTGAGCATGTCGACCGTTATGAAAAAAGTTGATGCCGTCATCGTTGGTTTCGGCTGGACCGGCGCGATCATGGCCAAAGAGTTAACCGAAGCGGGTCTAAACGTTGTGGCCCTTGAACGCGGCCCGATGCAGGACACCTACCCGGACGGTAACTACCCTCAGGTCATCGACGAACTGACGTACAGCGTGCGCAAAAAGCTCTTTCAGGATGTATCGAAAGAAACCGTGACCATTCGCCACAGTGTCAATGATGTGGCCTTGCCGAATCGCCAGTTGGGGGCGTTTTTGCCTGGCAACGGTGTGGGCGGCGCCGGGTTGCACTGGTCGGGGGTACATTTTCGGGTTGACCCGATTGAACTGCGCATGCGCAGCCACTACGAAGAACGCTACGGCAAAAACTTTATCCCCAAGGACATGACCATCCAGGACTTCGGCGTCAGTTATGAAGAACTGGAGCCGTTCTTCGATTACGCCGAAAAAGTGTTCGGCACCTCGGGCCAGGCCTGGACCGTGAACGGCCGCATTGTGGGCGAAGGCCGGGGTGGCAACCCGTATGCGGCGGATCGTTCCGACCACTTTCCGCTGGTATCGCAAAAGAACACGGTGTCGGCCCAGCTCTTCCAGAAAGCGGCCACTGAGGTGGGCTACAAGCCGTATAACCTGCCGTCGGCCAATACATCAGGGCCTTATACCAACCCGTATGGCGCACAAATGGGGCCGTGCAACTTCTGCGGTTTCTGCAGTGGTTATGTCTGCTACATGTACTCCAAAGCCTCGCCAAACGTGAACATTTTGCCCGCGCTCAAGCCGCTGCCCAACTTTGAGTTGCGCCCTGACGCCCATGTGATTCGGGTCAACCTGGACAGCACCAAGAGCAAAGCCACGGGCGTTACTTACATCGACGCGCTGGGCCGTGAAATCGAACAACCGGCAGACCTGGTCATTCTGGGCGCTTTCCAGTTCCACAACGTTCGCTTGATGCTGCTCTCGGGCATCGGTAAACCGTACGACCCGAAAACCGGCGAAGGGGTGGTCGGCAAAAACTTCGCGTACCAGAACATGGGCACCATCAAGGCCTACTTCGATAAAGAGGTGCACACCAACAACTTTATCGGCGCAGGCGGTAATGGCGTGGCCATTGATGATTTCAACGCCGATAACTTTGACCACGGGCCACATGGCTTTGTGGGTGGCTCGCCGATGTGGGTCAACCAGGCCGGCAGCCGGCCCATTGCCGGCACGTCCAACCCGCCTGGCACACCGGCTTGGGGCAGTGCCTGGAAAAAAGCCACCGCCGATTACTACACCCACCAGGTATCAATGGACGCGCACGGCGCGCATCAATCCTACCGTGGTAACTATCTCGATCTAGACCCGGTTTATCGCGATGCCTACGGCCAGCCTCTTTTGCGGATGACCTTCGACTGGCAAGAAAACGACATCAAAATGAACCGTTTCATGATGGAGAAAATGGGCAAGATCGCCGAGGCGATGAACCCCAAAGCCATCGCCCTGCTCGGTAAAAAAGTGGGTGAGCACTTCAACACTGCGTCCTACCAGACCACTCACCTGAACGGCGGCGCGATCATGGGCACTGACCCGAAAACCAGTGCGCTGAACCGTTACCTGCAATCGTGGGACGTACACAACGTGTTTGTACCGGGCGCTTCGGCGTTCCCGCAGGGGCTGGGTTACAACCCGACCGGTCTTGTGGCCGCGCTGACCTACTGGTCGGCCCGGGCGATTCGCGAACAGTACCTGAAAAACCCCGGCCCGCTGGTTCAGGCATAAGGAGCGATGACCATGAAAACAGTTGTTATCGCGACCTTGGCCCTGCTGGGCAGTTTTTCGGCGCTGGTTGCTGAGGTCGATCAGGCAGCCTTGATCAAACACGGTGAATACCTGGCGCGAGCCGGAGACTGTGTGGCGTGTCATACGGCCAAAGGTGGCAAGCCTTTCGCTGGCGGCCTGCCCATGGAAACCCCGATCGGTACGATTTACTCGACCAACATCACTCCCGACCCGAGCGGCATCGGCGCCTACAGCTTTGACGATTTCGACAACGCCGTGCGCCATGGCATCGCCAAAAACGGCAGCACGTTGTACCCGGCGATGCCTTACCCGTCTTACGCGCGGGTCAACCAGGCCGACATGCAAGCGCTGTATGCCTACTTCATGCAGGGCGTTAAGCCGGTCGCTGCCGAGAACCGGGCGGTCGATATTCCCTGGCCGTTAAGCATGCGTTGGCCATTGGCTATGTGGCGCTGGAGCTTTGCCCCTGCAGTGGCCGACTTCACCCCTGCCCCTGGGCAAAATCCGGTGGTGAGTCGCGGGGCGTATCTGGTGGAAGGTCTAGGACATTGCGGTGCATGCCATACCCCACGGGCGCTGACCATGCAGGAAAAAGCCTTGAGCGCGACAGAGGGCAGCACGTTTCTGTCGGGCAGTGCGCCGCTGGAAGGCTGGATCGCGAAGAACCTGCGCGGCGACCACAAGGACGGCCTGGGCAGCTGGAGCGAAGAACAACTGGTGCAGTTTCTCAAGACCGGCCGCAGTGATCGCAGCGCGGTATTCGGCGGTATGAGCGACGTGATCGTACACAGCATGCAGTACATGTCTGATGCCGACCTGACCGCTATCGCTCGCTACTTGAAGACATTGCCTGCGGTCGACTCGGCAGACAGACCCCATAAATATGACCCGACAGTGCCCGATGCCTTATGGAACGGTAACGACAGCATGCGCGGTGCGGCGGTGTACATCGACAACTGTGCGGCCTGCCATCGCACCGACGGGCATGGCTACACCCGTGTGTTCCCGGCATTGGCGGGTAACCCGGTGTTGCAATCAGATGACCCGACTTCGCTGATTCACATTGTGCTTAAAGGCGGCACCTTGCCGGCCACGCACTCCGCGCCCTCAACCTTTACCATGCCGGGTTTCGACTGGAGGCTGTCGGATCAGGAAGTAGCCGATGTGGTCAATTTCATTCGTACCAGTTGGGGCAATAAAGGCGACGAGGTGAAACCTGCAGAGGTGAAGGCGTTGCGCGACTAAGGACGCGGGCATACACCATGGCCCCGGGCACTCATGCGCAGCGCCTGGGGTTATTGATCTGAAGCCTGGGGATCAGTGGCGTCATTGGCCAGCCATTTTTCGGACAACGCCGCCAGACGGCCATCCGCCTTGATGCGCTGCAAGGCTTTGTCCAGGCTGCCCTGGAACGCCGGGTTGTCTTTCTGAAAAGGGATCGCCACCTCGGGCGAGGCTAAATAAGGTTCGCTGAAATCGAACCGATCCTGAAGTTCAGGAGTCATAGCAATGTGGTTGATGGCCACGTCGTACTTGCCGCTCTCGACCCCCGAAAGCAGGTCATCACTGTCTGTGACCAAGAGCGAGGAATTGACCTCCAGCTCCCGGGCCAGCATTTCGCCCAGCTCGACGTCAAAGCCGGTTAAGTGGCCATCCTGCTGGAAGCTGTATGGGGCCTGGTTACCCTCAAGTGCGATGCGCAATTCACCACGATCGTTTACGTCGTCCATCAGTTCTGCGTGAGCAAAAGGACTCGCCAATGGCAATAAAAGCATCAGGCCTGGCAAAAAACGCATGGTCACTCCTTTGAATTTAATGAAAGCGATTCGCAATGAGCGCTCGCTTTGCTTTATGTTGGTCAACTGCGGCGTTGGACAGCGGATCTGCTCAAAGTTGTGCATGCCCGACGATTTTTTCAAAAACCGGAGATACAAATGAAAGCTCTACTGTCTCGTGTTGCGTTGGCTTCTGTGTTGATGGGCGCTTCGGTTCTGGCCCTGGCTGCCACTCCCGCGCCTGAGGGCGCAAAAGTGTCGATTATCTCCCCGGCGGATGGCGCCACGGTGGATAAAACCTTCACCGTAAAGTTCGGCATTGAAGGCATCGACCTCAAACCTGCTGGCGATCCGGCTCCACACTCTGGCCATCACCACTTGCTGGTCGATGTAGACCAGCCGATTGCACCGGGCCAGGTGATCCCGACTGACGAACACCACCTGCATTTCGGTAAAGCGCAGACTGAAACCCAACTGACCCTGGCCCCAGGCAAACACACCCTGCAGCTGGAGCTGGGCGACACCGGCCACCAAGCCTTCGACCCGGTGATCGTGTCGAAGAAAATCACGGTGAATGTGAAGTAAGGACAGCAGTCAAAAAAAAGGGAGACCCGAGGGTCTCCCTTTTTATTGCGCGCGATTTAGAACAGCACGCGGCAACGGATGGTGCCGTTGATGCTTTGCAGTTTCTCTTGCGCCAGGTCCGAGGACTCGGCGTCGACGTCGATCACCACATAACCCACTTTTTCGTTGGTTTGCAGGAACTGGCCGGAGATGTTGATACCGTTTTCGGCGAAGACCTTGTTGATCTCGCTCATCACACCCGGGATGTTTTCGTGGATGTGCAGCAAACGGTGCTTGCCAGGGTGAGCCGGCAGGGCCACTTCCGGGAAGTTGACAGACGATACGGACGTACCGTTGTCGCTGTACTTGACCAGTTTTTCTGCCACTTCCAGGCCAATGTTGGCTTGGGCTTCAGCGGTGGAACCACCGATGTGCGGGGTCAGGATCACGTTATCCAGGCCACGCAGCGGGCTTTCGAACACGTCGTCGTTGGAACGCGGCTCAACCGGGAACACGTCGATAGCGGCGCCGATCAGGTGCTTGTCCTTGATCGCGTCAGCCAGGGCGTCCAGCTCAACCACGGTGCCACGTGCGGCGTTGATCAAAATGCCGCCCTTTTTGATGGCGCGGATTTCTTTCTCGCCGATCATCCACTGGGTAGCCGGGGTTTCAGGCACGTGCAGGGTCACGATGTCGGACATGCCCAACAGTTCGTGCAGGTTGCCGACCTGAGTGGCGTTGCCCAATGGCAGCTTGGTCACGGTGTCGTAGAAGAACACTTGCATGCCCAGGCCTTCAGCCAGTACCGACAGCTGAGTACCAATCGAACCATAACCAACGATACCGAGCTTTTTGCCACGAATTTCGAAGGAGTTGGCCGCGCTTTTGATCCAGCCACCACGGTGGCAGGAAGCGTTTTTCTCAGGGATGCCGCGCAGCAACAGGATCGCTTCAGCCAGCACCAACTCGGCCACCGAACGGGTGTTGGAGTAAGGGGCGTTGAATACAGCGATACCGCGTTCGCGAGCAGCGTTGAGATCGACTTGGTTGGTGCCGATGCAGAAACAACCAACAGCCACCAGTTTCTTGGCGCAGTCGAACACTTCTTCGGTCAGCTGAGTACGGGAACGGATGCCGATGAAATGGGCATCAGCGATCTTTTCCTTCAGCAGGGCTTCAGGCAAGGAACTGGTGATGTACTCGATACTGGTGTAACCAGCAGACTTCAGTACTTCAACAGCGGATTGGTGGACGCCTTCTAAAAGAAGGAACTTGATCTTGCTCTTATCGAGAGAAGTCTTGCTCATCTGCGTAAACCTGTGTCCCAGAGAAAAAATGGCAGGGAATGGACAGCCTGAGCTGGCCTGGCCGGCGTGAAGACCGGCACCGTGAATCGTCCTACGGCTCGATTCGACGGGGGGGTCGTATGCTAGCATAAGCGCCCCGCTAAACACCCATTCCTGCGACGTGAAGCGTACTCAGGATGACCATGAATTGTTCGAGAGTTCTGTTGATGACCCATCCTGCCGTAATTGAAGAGCTGAAGACCCTGGTAGAGCCTGGCAAGGTTCTCACCGATGCTGATTCCCTTAATGCTTACGGCAAGGACTGGACCAAGCATTTCGCTCCAGCGCCCACCGCGATCGTCTTTCCGAAAACCATCGAACAGGTCCAGGCCATCGTGCGTTGGGCCAACACCCACAAGGTCGCGCTGGTGCCATCGGGCGGGCGTACTGGCTTGTCGGCAGCGGCCGTTGCGGCGAATGGCGAAGTGGTGGTGTCTTTCGATTACATGAACCAGGTGCTCGATCTCAACCTGACTGACCGCACAGCGGTTTGCCAGCCGGGCGTGGTCACTAAGGCCCTGCAAAACCTGGCCGAAGAAAACGGCCTGTACTACCCGGTGGACTTCGCCTCGGCCGGTTCCAGCCAGATTGGCGGCAATATCGGCACCAATGCCGGCGGGATCAAGGTGATTCGTTACGGCATGACCCGCAACTGGGTGGCGGGCATGAAAGTCGTGACGGGCAAGGGCGACGTGCTGGAACTGAACAAAGACCTGATCAAAAACGCCACCGGCTATGACATGCGCCAGTTGTTTATCGGCGCCGAAGGCACGTTGGGCTTTGTGGTCGAAGCCACCATGCGCCTGGACCGGGCACCGAAAAACCTGACCGCCATGGTGCTGGGCACCGCCGACTTCGACGCCATCATGCCGGTGCTGCATGCCTTCCAGAGCAAACTGGATCTGACGGCTTTTGAGTTCTTCTCTGACAAGGCATTGGCCAAAGTCATGGCCCGTGGCGACGTACCTTCGCCGTTTGACACCGAATGCCCGTTCTACGCGCTGCTGGAATTTGAAGCGACCACTGAAGAAGTGGCCAACACCGCGCTGGAAACCTTCGAGCACTGCGTCGAGCAAGGCTGGGTACTGGACGGCGTGATGAGCCAGAGCGAAACCCAGCTGCACAACCTGTGGAAGCTGCGTGAGTACATCTCCGAGACCATTTCGCACTGGACGCCGTACAAAAACGACATTTCGGTCACCGTGTCGAAAGTACCGGCCTTCTTGAAAGAAATTGACGCCATCGTCGGCGAATACTACCCGGACTTCGAGATTGTCTGGTTCGGCCACATCGGCGACGGCAACCTGCACTTGAACATTCTCAAGCCCGAGAACCTGAGCAAGGACGAGTTCTTTGCCAAGTGCGCGACGGTCAACAAATGGGTCTTTGAAACGGTCGAGAAGTACAACGGCTCGATCTCGGCAGAACACGGCGTGGGCATGACCAAACGTGATTACTTGACCTACAGCCGCTCGCCGGTTGAGATCGAGTACATGAAAGCCCTCAAGGCCGTGTTCGACCCGAACGGCATCATGAACCCAGGCAAGATTTTTGCGGTTTAACTAACCCCCAGCGGAGTCGATCCATGAGCTATCAGCACCAATACGTCGACGGTACCCGGATTCACTTTCCTATCGGCAAAGTCGTGTGCATCGGCCGTAACTATGCCGAGCACGCCAAAGAGCTGGATAACCCGATCCCGACTGAGCCGCTCTTGTTTATCAAGCCCGGCAGTTGTGTAGTGCCGACCGAAGGCGGGTTTGCCATCCCGCACGATCGCGGTTCGGTGCATTACGAAGCCGAAATTGCGGTGTTGATCGGCAAGCCGTTGTCCAACAACCCAAGCGCCGAAGAAGTGCTGGACGCGATCTCGGGCTTCGCGCCGGGCCTGGACCTGACCCTGCGCGACAAGCAATCGGAGCTCAAGGCTAAAGGCCTGCCGTGGGAAGTCGCCAAGTCGTTCGATGGTGCCTGCGTGCTCGCACCGTTCGTACCGAGCTGCACGTTCGAGGACGTGGCTGACATTGGCATCCGCCTGACCATCAACGGCGAAGTACGCCAGGACGGCAACAGCGCCCTGATGCTCAACCCGATTGTGCCGATGATTCAGTACATGGCCGGGTGCTTCTCGCTGCAAGCGGGCGACGTGATCATGACCGGCACCCCGGTGGGTGTTGGCCCGCTGAACGTGGGCGATGAGCTGGTGCTGGAACTGCCGGGCGCCAGCCGCTTCGAAAGCACCGTTCGCTGAGACAACACGCAAACCTTGTAGCCGCTGACGAGGCACGAGGCTGCGATGCGGGCCGCAGGACCGCCCTTTGGGGTCGCTTCGCAACCCATCGCAGCCTCGTACCTCGACAGCGGCTACAGTTTTAAAAGGCGCAATCCCCCGGACGCCAAGGGCGCTAAACCGTTATTCTGTTGTGGATTTTTCCTACGCAGAATGTGAATCACCTAATGCCAAACTGGAACCACTACGTACAGCGCGTCCTGGAGTTGATGAAGCGTTACCCAGGGCTGATTGCGCTGTTCGGTTTTTGCTCGGGTGTGGGCAGTTTTATTCTGGTGGACCGCCAGCAAGGCATGGCCCGCTGGATCGCGGTGATCCTGGTGGTGAGCTGGGTCTGGCTGATGCTGGAAAACACCCTGACCCAATGGTTTGCCCGCGTCTTTAAACGAGAAATCCCCCCGCCTTTGCTGCGCTATGCAACGCAGATGATCCATCAGGAAAGCCTGTTTTTCGTCCTGCCGTTCTTTTTCATCACCACCACCTGGAACAGCGGCCAACTGGTGTTTACCGGCCTGCTGGGCGCCGCCGCGCTGGTGACCATCACCGACCCGCTGTACTACAAATGGCTGGCACCACGGCGCTGGTTGTACCTGGGCATGCACACGCTGGCGCTGTTCGCGGCGTTGCTGACTGCATTGCCGATCATCCTCAACCTGACTACCGCCGAAAGCTACAAGTTGGCGCTGGGTGCGGCCGTGCTGCTTTCCATCCCCAGCATGGCGGTCAGCTTGCCGCTAAAAACCTGGCGTGGCTGGCTGGTGCTGCCGCTGATCGTCATCGCGCTGGGGGCGACGGGCTGGCTGCTACGCTCGTGGGTGCCGCCCGCGACGCTGTGGATGACCGAAGTCGCGGTCACGACGCAAGTCCAGAGCCGCACGCCCGGCGAGAGCATTGAGCAGATCAGCGTCAGCCAGCTGCGCAGCCAGGGTTTGTATGCCTACACCTCGATCAATGCACCCCGTGGTCTCAACGAACGGATCTACCACGTGTGGCTGCTCAACGGCCAAGAGGTGGACCGTATCGCCCTGGATATTCACGGCGGACGCAAGGAAGGCTACCGGGCCTGGACCCATAAAATGAACTTCCCGCCCAACCCGGTCGGGCGCTGGCAGGTCAAAGTGTTGACCGAAGACGGACAGATGATTGGTGTGCTGCGCTTCAAAGTCACCGACACAGATCAATCCACGCCCACCGATGTACAGGCAAACTGAAACACTTTTACAAGAGTGTGCTATTACATAAGGTCTGCGTTTAAGCGTACTGAGCATGGAGCCTACGACTATTACTGCCATGGCGGGCGATGCCCAACTAGACACGTCAAGTAATCCTGCGCGGCTGATAATCAGTGGCCAATGGACGCTGGCCAATTATGCCCGGCTGAAAAAGCTGACTGAACAGCTCGCGGGCAAATACGACGCCAGTACCCACATTGACCTCGACGACGTGTCCCGCCTGGACACTGCAGGCGCGTCGCTGCTGGTTGAGTTGCTGGGCGCCGAGCGCGTCAGCCAACTGGCCGACAGCGCCACCAAACTCCCCGAGGCCGACCGCGCCCTGCTGCAAACCGTGTATTCCTCGATGCGTGACTTTTGCGTACCGGTTAAAGCGGTCGAAATCAACATCGGCCTTTTGCTGCTGAGCCGCATCGGCAGCGCGGTCTACAAGCTCTGGCAAGACACCTTGCAGTTGCTGGGGTTTATCGGGGTCATTCTGCAAAGCCTTGCCCGCAACTTGTTGCGTCCCAAGCAATGGCGGGTCACGCCGGTGGTGGCGCAGATCGAACAGATCGGCCTCAACGCCACGCCGATTGTGGCGCTGCTGACCTTTATGGTGGGCGCCGTGGTGGCGTTTTTGGGGGCCACGGTGCTGGCCAATTTTGGCGCCGGGATCTACACCGTCGACCTGGTGGCGTTTTCATTTCTGCGCGAGTTTGGCGTACTGCTGACCGCCATCCTGCTGGCGGGCCGGACGGCCAGTTCTTTTACCGCGCAAATTGGCTCGATGAAGGCCAACGAAGAGATCGATGCGATCCGCACGCTGGGCCTGGACCCCATGGACCTTTTGGTGGTGCCACGGGTGCTGGCGCTGCTGATCGCCCTGCCGATGCTGACCTTTCTGGCCATGATGGCCGGGATTTTGGGCGGCGCGGTGGTGTGCGTGGTGTCGCTGGGCATCTCGCCGGACATGTTTATTTCGATGCTGCACTCCGACATCGGTGTTAAAAACTTTTTGGTGGGCATGGTCAAGGCGCCGTTCTTTGCGTTTTTGATTGCCGCCGTCGGCTGCCTTGAGGGCTTTAAAGTCAGCGGCAGCGCCGAGTCGGTGGGTGCGCACACCACCTCCAGCGTGGTGCAGTCGATCTTTATCGTGATCCTGCTCGACGCCGTGGCCGCGCTGTTCTTTATGGAGATGGGCTGGTGAGTACGCCAACGAAGACGCCCCGCGAGGCGGTGATCGAAGTGCGCGACCTGTGCAATCGGTTTGGCACTCAAACCGTGCACGAGCACCTCGATCTGGATGTGTACAAAGGCGAAATTCTCGGAGTGGTCGGCGGCTCCGGCACGGGCAAATCGGTGCTGTTGCGCAGCATTGTCGGCCTGCGCCGCCCCACAGAGGGCGAAGTGCGGGTCTTCGGCCAAGACCTGCTGAGCCTGCCCGAAGCCCAGCGCTCGTTGATTGAGCGACGCTTTGGTGTGCTGTTTCAGCAAGGCGCGCTGTTTTCGTCGCTGACGGTCACCGAAAACATCGCCATGCCCTTGATCGAACACGCCGGGCTGAGCCGCCCCGACGCCGAGCATCTGGCGCTGGTCAAGCTGGCCTTGGCCGGGCTGCCGCTGTCGGCTGCCGACAAGTACCCTTCGGCGCTGTCTGGCGGGATGATCAAGCGCGCCGCCCTGGCCCGTGCCTTGGCGCTGGACCCGGACATCCTGTTTCTTGACGAACCTACGGCCGGGCTCGACCCGATTGGCGCGGCGGCGTTCGACCAATTGATTCTTACCCTGCGCGATGCGCTGGGTTTGAGTGTGTTTCTGGTCACCCACGACCTCGACACGCTGTACACCATCACGGACCGGGTGGCGGTGTTGTCGCAAAAACGGGTCTTGGTCGCCGCGCCAATCGCCGAAGTCGAAAACTTCGACGACCCTTGGATTCATGAGTATTTCCATGGCCCTCGTGGCCGCGCCGCGTACGAAGCGGCAACCCAGCGTAAGGAGCATTGACATGGAAACCCGCGCCCATCATGTATTGATCGGCCTGTTCAGCGTGTTGGTCGTCGCAGGCGCCATGCTGTTTGGCCTGTGGCTGGCGAAGTCGAGCATAGACAACACGTTCACGGACTACGAAGTGGTGTTCAACGAGGCCGTCAGCGGCTTGTCCAAAGGCAGCTCGGTGCAATACAACGGGATCAAGGTCGGTGACGTGATTGAACTGCGTCTGGACGACAAAGATCCGCGTCGCGTACTGGCGCGCATTCGTCTGGCCGCTGGCACGCCAGTTAAAGTCGACACCAAGGCCAAACTGGCACTGACCGGCGTGACCGGCACCTCGATCATCCAGCTCAGCGGCGGTGATCCGGGCAGCCCGATGCTCAAAGGCAAAGACGGCAAATTGCCGGTGATCGTGGCCTCGCCCTCGCCGATTGCCCGGCTGCTGACCGATGGCAACGACATGCTGGCCAACATCAACATCCTGCTGCACAACGCCAACCGGCTGTTCTCCCATGAGAACGTCGACAGCGTGGCCAAGACCCTGTCGAACTTTGAGCAAACCACCAGCGCCATTGCTGACCAGCGCAACGACATCGCGCAGACCCTCAAGCAACTGTCGCAAGTGGGCAAGCAAGCCTCGGCCACGCTGGAGCAAACCACGGCGCTGATGCGCAACGCCAACGGCTTGCTCAACAGCCAGGGCAAGCAAGTGTTCACCAGCGCCGAGCAGGCCATGCACTCGCTGGAGCAGAGCACGGCGACCATCAACACGCTGATCAACAACAACGAAGCCTCGCTCAACAGCGGGCTGCAAGGGCTTAATCAGTTGGGCCCGGCGGTCAATGAGTTGCGCGAGACGCTGAACACGCTGCGGGGCATTTCGCGGCGTCTGGAAGCCAACCCGAGCGGTTACTTGCTGGGCCGCGAGCAGAACAAGGAATTCACCCCATGATCCGACCTTATCGCCTGGCAGGCTCCCTCTTCCTGGCCGCCAGCCTGAGCCTGCTCAGCGCTTGCTCGATTTTCCCCAAGCCCGAAGTGGTGGACGTGTATCGCCTGCCCGATGCGCAAACGCCGATTGCGGCCAGCCAGGGCGCCCCGGTGAAGTGGTCGCTGCGCCTTGAAAAACCGATGGCCAGCAACACGCTGAACAGCCAGAACATCGCCGTGGTGCCCGAGGGCAACCTGATCAGCAACTACAAGGGCGCACGCTGGAGCGACCCGGCCCCGGCATTGCTGCGCAATCGCCTGCTGGACGCCTTCTTGCAAGACGGCCGGGTACAGGCGCTGAGCACCGATGACAGCAACTTGCAGTCCGATTACGAATTAGGGGGCGAGTTGTTGGCGTTCCAGACGCACTACAACGGCAAAAGCCCGGAAGTGCTGGTGCAATACAACGCCCGACTGGTGCGCAGCAGCGACCAGCGCATCATCAGCTCCAAGCGTTTTGAAGCACGCCAACCGCTGAGCAATCCGATGGTGCCGCAGGTTGTCGCAGGCTTTGGCCAAGCAGCCGACACGCTGATGCCGCAAGTGGTGCAGTGGGCGATCCAGCAAGGGCAAGCGCACTCGCAACATTGACAAACCTGTGTAGGAGCGAGCTTGCCTCGCGATCTTTTGATCTTAAAAGATCGCGAGGCAAGCACCCTCCTACAGGATTTAAGCCTGGCTGAATTTGTTGGGC
>NZ_JASCPQ010000040.1:0-45224 GCF_029959305.1 Pseudomonas sp. PS01297 | reverse complement strand
CGATGAGATCACCTCGATATACCTGATGTACCGAGGTGTTCATATCGCGAGCAAGCCCGCTCCCACAGGGGGTAGATGGTTTTATTTTTTAGCGACGATCACGGCGCGCATTGGCGCGGGCAGGCCTTCGATGGTTTTGCTGTGGTCGTTCGGGTCCAGGTAGTCGCTCAGCGACTGGTATTTCATCCATTCAGTCGCACGTTGTTCTTCTACGGTGGTGATGCTCACGTCGACGCAGCGCACGTCGCTGAAACCGGCACGGCGCAGCCAGCGTTCCAGGGCGGGGATCGAAGGCAGAAACCACACGTTGCGCATCTGCGCGTAGCGGTCTTCGGGCACCAGCACCTGGTTGACATCGCCTTCGATCACCAGGGTTTCCAGCACCAGTTCGCCCCCTTTCACCAGGCAGTCTTTCAACGCCAGCAAATGCTCGATGGGGGAGCGGCGGTGGTAGAACACGCCCATTGAAAATACCGTGTCGAAGCCTTCCAGGTTGGGCGGCAGGTCTTCGAACGGGAAGGGCAGGTGCCAGGCGGCCTCTTGCTGCAAAAAGCGTTGAACGGCCTGGAACTGGCAGAAGAACAGCCAGTTGGGGTCGACGCCGATCACGCTGTGGGCGCCTGCGCCGAGCATGCGCCACATGTAATAACCATTGCCGCAGCCAACATCGAGAATGCGCTTGCCCTTAAGGTCGATGTGCGGCGCCACGCGTGACCATTTCCAGTCTGAATGCCATTCGGTGTCGACGTGTACGCCGAACAAGTCAAACGGGCCTTTGCGCCACGGTGACAGGCCGAGCAGCGCCTGGCGCATTTGCGCGCGGGTGGCGTCGTCGCAGTCGGTGTCCAGGGTCAGGCCGTTGAGCAGGTCGATCTTGGTCGGCAGCACGTTGGGCAAGGCGTCCAGCGCACTTTGCCAGCGTTCCAGGTCACCGTGACCTTTCTCCATTTTGACGTCGAGCTGCGCTTGCAGGGTGTTGGCCCATTCAGCCAAGGGCGTCCCGGCCAAACGGCGGGCGAGGGGGGAAAGATCAATCATGGCAAGGCAATCAACGAGGCAAAGTTAAGACACTGGAACCACGGCACGACTTTCGAGAACCCGGCCGCCAGCAGGCGTTCGCGGTGTTCTTCGAGGCTGTCGGGCTTCATGACGTTTTCGATGGCGCTGCGCTTTTGCGCAATTTCAAGGTCGCTGTAACCGTTGGCCCGCTTGAAGGCGATGTGCAGGTCGGTCAGCAGCGCATGCTCTTCGGGATCACTGAAGCGCAGCTTCTCGGAGAGGATCATCGCGCCACCCGGCAACAACGACTGGCGAATCCGGCTGAGCAAAGCCAGGCGCTGGTCAGGGGCGATAAATTGCAGGGTGAAATTCAGCGCCACTACCGAGGCCGGCTGAAATTCGAGGGCCAGAATGTCGCCTTCGATCACCTCGACCGGCAGCAACTCCTGAAACATTGAGTTCTGGGCGTTGAGATATTCACGGCAGCGCTCGACCATGGCGGTGGAGTTGTCCACGGCAATGACTTTGCAGCCTTCGCTGCGCACATGGCGGCGCAAGGCCTGGGTCACCGCGCCCAATGAACTGCCCAAGTCGTACAGCACGCTGTCGGGCTGGGCGAATTGAGCCGCGAGCACTCCCAGGTTTTCGACAATCGTCGGGTAACCCGGCACCGAGCGCTTGATCATGTCCGGGAACACCCGCACCACGTCTTCGTTAAAGGCGAAGTCCGGGACCTGGGCCAGGGGCTGGGCGAAAATACGGTCAGGTTCTTTGCTCACGACTTCTTTGCTCACGACAGTTCCGGCGCTGGATTGTTAAAACGGGGGCGCATTTTAGCCAAGTTGGCGCCGGGATGCGCGGTCTGTCTGATAAGCCGTGCCGGCTCAGTTAACGGTGATGGGGCAATCGAAGGTTTGCGCCGGTTCTGCTTCGGGCTCCCAGGGTTGCTGAGAGGTCAGGCGCAGGCGACCGGTACCCGCAGCAAAGGCCTCAAAGCGCCATGTTGAATGCCCGCCACTGCCGAGCAACTGGCCGTCATCGCTGCTGTTGTAAACCTCCGGGCCAAGGCTGCGCAGCACGCCGCCCGCCGAGTCCTGGATAGCCCAGCGGTAGCCGGTGGTGGGGTTGCTGGGCAGCGACAGCATGAGGTTTTGCCCTACATGCAGTTGAATCGGACAGTCGCTTTGTTCTTCAACAGTAACGTTTTGCGCAGGCGGGTGCGCACAGGCGGCCAGCAAACCGAGGCTGAGCAGCGGGACTAAACGTGCGAGGGACATTGCAGGCTCCGGTCGGACAAAGACAAGTGCGCAGCATACCCCATGATGGCGGCTGCGCCATTTGTCGTCGGCCTCAAGCCGTAAGGTCAGAAACTGGCGTGGGGTGGGCTGATGGTGAAATCACCGCACATCTCAAGGGCTTCGCCTTTATGGTCCGTGCCTTCAAAGGTGAACAGGCGGGCGCTGTAGCAACTCTCGATCACGCTGAGGTGCAAGGTGCCGACATTGGCCTGGTTCAAGTGATACATCTCGCGCCCATCGACTTCGACGTATTCGATGTAGGACATGCCCAGCACAGGGCCCGGCTCGCCCTTTTTAAACAGGTAAATACCCGACTGGATATTGATGTCCAGGTTCAGGGCAATGGCGCGATAAGCCTTGGAGCCGAACTCGTCGAACTCAGCTGTCAGGGTGATTTTTTTGTGGCTGCTGGCGAAGGTCATTTCTTGCGCCGCAAATGTGGGTCTGTCGAGCAACTCAGCCTTGAGTTCACCGCGGGTTCTGGGGTTGAAAGCACTTGGGCCTTTAATATTGCGCCAAAGGGCATCCGGATTTTGATACGCAGGATGGTGAAGTGGCATAGCAGTCCCCAACGTTAATACCTGTCGGCTAAGGCCCTATTAACGTTGGGAAATACAGATGTGTCTACTGTCAGAAATAACAGGTTGTTTAGCTAAGCAAGTTTGGCCAGCGACCAAACCTGTTTATACGAGCCGCTTTGGCGCAAGGGTTTGCGCCGTTTCAGCTCGGAGCGGCTTACACGTAGTGTTTAAAACAGCACTTTGGCCACGTCGGTGAAGCGCTTGGCGAAGTGCACGGTCATGCCTTCTTTCAAGTAGTCCGGCAGTTCCTCGTACTTGCCGCGATTCGCCTCGGGCAAGATCAACTCGTGGATTTTCTGCCGACGGGCCGCAATGACCTTTTCCCGCACCCCACCAATCGGCAGGACGTAGCCGGTGAGGGTCAGCTCGCCGGTCATGGCGATGCCTTTTTTCGGCGCCTGGTTGCGCGCCAATGACAGCAAGGCGCTGGCCATGGTGACCCCGGCACTTGGGCCGTCTTTAGGTGTGGCGCCCTCGGGCACGTGCAAGTGCACAAAGGCCTCGTCAAAGAAACGCGGATCCCCGCCAAACTGCTTCAGGTGGGAGCTGATGTAGCTGTAGGCGATTTCAGCAGACTCTTTCATCACCTCGCCCAATTGCCCCGTCAGCTTGAAGCCGCGGTTGAGCGTATGAATGCGTGTGGCCTCTATTGGCAATGTCGCGCCGCCCATGCTGGTCCAGGCCAGGCCGGTGATCACGCCGACGCCACTGATTACCTGCTCGTTGCGGAACACTGCGGCGCCCAGCGACGCTTCGAGGTCTTTGGGGCCGATTTTGATCACCGCGTCGGGGTTGTCGAGCAACTTGACCACGGCCTTGCGCACCAGTTTACCCAGTTGTTTTTCCAGCTGGCGCACACCGGCTTCACGGGCATAGCCATCAATCAGCAAGCGCAGCGCACTGTCAGTGATGCTCAGGCGTGCTTTATCAACACCGGCTTTTTCCAGCTGTTTAGGCCACAGGTGACGCTTGGCAATCGCGACTTTCTCTTCGGTGATGTACCCCGAGAGGCAGATCACTTCCATGCGGTCGAGCAGAGGGCCAGGGATCGAGTCCAGTGTGTTGGCGGTGCACACAAACAGCACCTTCGACAGGTCCAGGCGCAAGTCCAGGTAATGGTCCAGGAAGTCAACGTTTTGCTCAGGGTCGAGGGTTTCCAGCAGCGCGGACGCCGGGTCGCCCTGGAAGCTTTGGCCCATTTTGTCGATCTCGTCGAGCATGATCACCGGGTTCATCACTTCCACGTCTTTGAGCGCCTGCACCAGTTTGCCCGGCTGGGCACCGATGTAGGTTCGACGATGGCCCTTGATCTCGGCTTCGTCGCGCATGCCGCCAACGCTGAAGCGGTAGAACGGACGGCCCAGTGATTCTGCAATCGACTTGCCGACACTGGTTTTACCCACGCCCGGCGGGCCGACCAGCAACACGATCGAGCCACTGACCGAGCCTTTGTAAGCGCCCACGGCGAGGAACTCGAGGATGCGGTCTTTGATGTCATCCAGCCCGGCGTGGTGGGCGTCAAGCACCTTGCGTGCGTGCTTGAGGTCCAGTTTGTCCTTGCCGAACACGCCCCACGGCACTGAGCTGGCCCAATCCAGGTAATTGCGGGTGACCGCGTACTCGGGTGAGCCGGTCTCAAGAATCGACAGTTTGTTGATTTCTTCGTCTATGCGCTTGCGGGCCTGGGCGGGCAGGGTCTTGCCTTCAAGGCGTTGCTTGAATTGTTCGATGTCGGCACTGCGATCATCTTTGGTCAGCCCCAGCTCTTGCTGAATGACCTTGAGCTGCTCTTTAAGGAAAAATTCACGCTGGTGTTCACCGATTTTGAGGTTAACTTCGGCGGAAATTTCATTTTGCAGGCGGGCGACTTCGACTTCCTTGCGCAGCATCGGCAAGACTTTTTCCATGCGCTTGAGCACGGGCACGCAATCGAGCACTTCTTGCAGCTCGTTGCCTGTGGCCGAGGTCAAGGCGGCGGCAAAGTCGGTGAGGGGCGAAGGATCGTTGGGGCTAAAACGGTTGAGGTAGTTTTTCAGCTCTTCGCTGTACAGCGGGTTAAGCGGCAGCAGCTCTTTGATCGCGTTGATCAGCGCCATGCCGTAAGCCCGGACTTCGTCGGTGGGCTGATTGGCTTCCTGCGGGTATTCAACCTCTACCAGGTACGGCGGGCGGTGATGCTTGAGCCACATGCTGATGCGCACACGGCTCAGGCCCTGTGCCACAAATTGCAATTTGCCGTTTTCGCGGCTGGCATGGTGCACTTTCACCAGCGTGCCGTACTCGGGCAGGCTGGTGGTATCAAAATGGCGTGGGTCATCAGTGGGCGTGTCGACAAAAAACAACGCCAGCGAGTGATGAGGCGACTTGCTGACCAAGTCGAGGGTTTCGGCCCAGGGTTCTTCATTGACGATGACCGGCAGCACTTGTGCCGGGAAGAACGGCCGATTGTGAATCGGGATGATGTACACCTTGTCCGGCAGGTTCTGACCCGGCAGGGCCAGCTCGGTCCCGCCCTTGTGAGCGGTTGATTCAGCTTCGTTGTGTTCTATATCAGCGTGCTCGACGGTGTTCTCTTTAAAGTTTTGCTGGTCGCTCATGGGGCACCTGCGCAATGGGGTATGTGCTTTAGATGGGGCACGGAGACAGAGGTTTCAATGGTGAAGTTTTGTTCACCGCATAAATCAGCCAACACCCAACCATAGGCCAAGGCGCCGTTTCTTTCCGTGCGCGTGTTGCCTTGTTGCATGCCAGTAAAAAGCTAAGCCTTTGTCGCCAACAACTTGACGGTAGACGGCCCGTATTTATTAGGCGATCTTCTTGTTTGTGACGACGAGGCTGGAAAATTATCAAAGCTGGGCTAAAAGTCAGTTATTTGACTTTTAAGTTGGCCACAGAGAGTGCCCGCATGCCTCAGGGATTCGTTACACAGGCAGAACATCGTCAATGGATTGAGGCCCGCCGATGAAATTGCGCAATAGCTTTCAGGCTCATATCAGCTTCGTGCTCGCGCTGCTGTTGCTGGTCGTGATCGGCACCGTGTATTTTGCGGTGAAGGCGGCGACCGTCACGGCGGCCAGCGATCAAGCTGAAGATCAGTTAAAAAACGGCACCCGGGTGTTCGAACGGTTTATCGATTTTCGTGCGCGGCGCATTCAGTACGGCCTTAATTGGCTGACCAATGACCCGGACTTTCGCGAGGCCGTGATCGATGGACGGCCGCAGGAAATTGAACACGCCCTGGAAACCTTCGAGCCCAGCCTGCGCGGCAGTGATCTGTTTGTGCTCGACCTGCAAGGCAAGATCATCAGCAGTACCCTGGCGAGCCTGCCGCCAGGCCAGACTTTTCCGTATGCCCAGGCTTTGAGCCAGGCGCGGCGAGACTCGCAGATCAAATTGATCGGTCTGCTCGACGGGCGCCCCTACATGATGGTGCAAGGCGTGGTGATGGCGCCTTTGCCCGTGATGCGGGTGGTGTCAGCGATGCCGATGGACGAACTGTTTGCCCAAGAGTTACGCACGTTGAGTAACCTTGAAGTGTCGTTTCTGGGGGTGAAAGACGGGCGTTCCGGGCCGTTGGCCAGCACCCAGCCAGAGGCGATGGCCGAGAGTATTGTCAGGTTCTTGCGCGACAACCCGCCGGGGCCCCTGACGCACTTCAGTGAGTTCGCCGGTAAACGTTTTTTGGGGCAGTTGCTGCAAATGGCTAACTCGGGCGACCCCGCCAACGGCCAGGTCATGGCCCTGCTGCAAAGCCCGCTGGACCAGACGTTGCAGGCGTTCACCTCACTGGACCGCAAATTCTTGTGGATCTCCCTCGCGGCCTTGTTGGCCTCATTACTGGGCGCTTTGTGGCTGGCGCGTGAAGTGTCGCGCCCGGTCAGCCTGCTGGCCGCAGCGGCGCAGCGTATCGGGCGGGGTGACTACTCAACGCCGGTGGTGCTTAAACGCCGCGATGAACTGGGCTTTCTGGCCCGGGCATTCAATGCCATGCAAAACGGGATTGCCGTGCGTGAACAACAATTGGCGCACAACGCATTGCACGATCCATTGACCGGGCTGCCCAACCGGGCGCTGGTCATGGAACGTCTGGGCAGCGCCATTACTGCACGACGCAGCGTGGTGTTGATCTATCTGGGTATCGAAAACTACCGTTTGATCAGCGAAAGCTCCGGCCCCCAAGGGCTGGAGTTGATCATGCTGAAAACCACCCATGTGCTGATCGAGGCGCTGCCCGAAAGCAGCACGGCCGCACGCATCACCGGCAACGAGTTCTTGTTGCTGCTGGAAAACACCCAGGTCGATGCCGGGGTGGCAATGGCGGATCGCTTGTATGGGTTGTTGAGCCAGCCTCTGAACCTCGACGGGCATGATGTGCAACTGGATGTTCGCATGGGCATTTCGGTGTACCCGACCCACGGCCAAACAGCCGAAGAATTGATGGCCCGCGCGGCCATTGCGCGCAGTGATGCCGCGGCCTTGACCGGCTACTTGCAGGTCTATCAACAGGACCGCGACCTCGCGCATCAGCGGCAAATCCAGTTGATCCGGGACTTGCGCCATGCCGCCAGCGACGGCGAACTGTTTATTCAGTACCAGCCCAAACTCGACCTGCGCAGCGGGCATGTGAGCCAGGCCGAAGCCTTGGTGCGTTGGCAGCATCCGGTGTTTGGCGTGGTCTCACCGGCAGAGTTCATCCCGCTGGCAGAGCGTTCGGGGAGCGTGAAACTGCTGACCGACTGGGTGATTGAAGCGAGCATTCGGCAACTGGCCGAGTGGAATCGTCGTGGGCTGCACCTGCAACTGTCGATCAACATTTCGGCTGACGATTTGCGCGGTGATTGCCTGGCCCCGCAAGTGCAGGCCTTGCTGGCGCAGTATCAGGTGGCGGCGCAGCAACTGACTTTCGAAATCACCGAAAGCGCGGTGATGCACGACCCTGAGCATTCGCTGGCGGTGCTCAAAGGGCTACGCGATTGCGGGATCAGTTTGTCGGTAGACGACTTTGGCACGGGCTATTCCTCGCTGGCCCACCTCAAGCGGTTGCCGGTTCAGGAACTGAAAATTGACCAGTCCTTTGTGCGCAACCTGGACGAAGCCAGTGAAGATGCCGTGATCGTGCGCTCGACCATTGAAATGAGCCATAACCTGGGGCTAAAAGTGGTGGCCGAGGGCGTCGAATACCCCCACAGCCTGGACTTGCTCAAGCGCTGGCAGTGCGACACGGCGCAAGGCTACCTGATCAGCCGCCCGCTGGACGCTGCGGCGTTTGAGAGCTGGTTGAATGAGTTGCGGGCTACGGCACTGATTTCTTAAGAGATCGCAGCCTGCGGCAGCTCCTACGGTAGGAGTGGCTCGCGGAGCTGCCGAAGGCTGCGATCTTTTGATCTTAAATGTGCAGACATAAAAAAGGCGGCTATCTCTCGATAGCCGCCTTTTTCAGACCTGGCTGTAACGCTTATTTAGCCAGTTTGAACGCCATGATGTAGTCACCCTTTTGGGTGCCCAGACCACCATGACCACCGGCCATGACGAGCACGTACTGGGTGCCGTCCTTGCCTGCGTAGGTCATTGGCGTGGCTTGACCGCCTGCTGGCAGGCGACCTTCCCACAGGACCTTACCGTTGTTCACGTCGTAAGCACGCAGGTATTGGTCCAGGGTGCCGCTCAGGAAAGCAACGCCACCGGCTGTGGTCACAGTCCCGCCCAGGCTTGGAACGCCCATTGGCAGCGGGATCGGTACTGGCGAGCTGTCACGCACGGTGCCGTTTTTGTGTTTCCAGATCACGTTGTTGTTGGTCAGGTCGACCGCTGCAACGTAACCCCACGACGGCGCCTGGCAAGGCAGGCCAACCGGCGACAGCAGTGGCTCAAGGATCACGCCGTACGGAGCGCCCTTGTTCGGTTGCACGCCCGAGGTTTCACCTTTGCGTGGGCCCATGGCTGCTACGTCAGCCTGGGGTACCAGCTTGGAGGTGAACGCCATGTAGCTCGGGTTCAGGAACGCGATCTGACGCACCGGGTCGACCGAGATGCCGCCCCAGTCAAACACGCCGAAGTTGCCCGGGTAAACGATCGAACCTTGCAGCGAAGGCGGGGTGTACATGCCGTCGTAACGCAGGGATTTGAAGTTGATCCGGCAGAGCATTTGGTCAAACGGGGTCACGCCCCACATGTCACGCTCGGTCAGTTGCGGCGGGATCATGTTGAGGTCCGAACGCGGTTGGGTCGGCGCGGTGTGGTCACCGGCGACAGCACCGCCCGGTGCCGGGATTTCGCGGATCGGCACGATGTCTTCGCCATTACGACGGTCAACAACGTAGATGCTGCCTTGCTTGGTCGACGCCAGCAGCGCCGGTTTCACGCCGTCAGCAGTCTTCAGGTCCATCAGGGTCGGTTGACCGCCCACGTCCATGTCCCACAGGTCATGGTGAGTGAACTGACGGTACCAGCGAACCTTACCGGTGGTGATATCCAGTGCCGTCACGCCAGCGCTGTAACGCTCGGAGTCTTCGGTACGGTCGCCACCATATTGGTCAGGCATCTGGTTGCCCATCGGCAGGTAGAGCATGCCGAGGTTTTCATCGACCGCGAACATCGACCACATGTTGGGCGAGTTGCGGGTGTAGGTTTGGCCTTCGGCAATCGGCGTGGTGTCTTCCGGGTTGCCGCTGTCCCAGTTCCAGACCAGTTTGCCGGTACGCACGTCGTACGCACGGATCACGCCGGATGGCTCGTCAGTGGAGATGTTGTCAGTCACGTGGCCGCCAATCACCACCAGGTCTTTGGTGACCGCAGGTGGCGATGTGGAGTAGTAACCACCGGGTGCAAAGCTGCCGATGTTGTGGCGCAGGTCGACCGAGCCGTGGTCACCGAAGTCTTCGCAGACTTTACCGGTGTCGGCATTGAGGGCGATCAGGCGGGTGTCGGCGGTTGGCAGGAACAGACGACGCGGGCAAGAGTTGCTCGACGTGGTTGCAGCCGGCTCGGCAGTGCTTTGTTCAGTGCTGGCTTTGGCGTAGGCATTTTCGTCGTGATAGCTCACGCCACGGCACGTCATGTGTGCCCAGCCTTTGAAGTTGGCAGCATTTTGCGTGCTGATCTTCGGATCGTAGCGCCAGATTTCCTTGCCGCTGTCCGGATCAAGCGCAATCACCTGGCTGTGCGGCGTGCACACATACAGCATGCCGTTGACTTTCAGCGGGGTGTTTTCAGCGGTGGTTTCACCCGGGTCATTCGGCCCTGGCATGTCGCCAGTACGCATGGTCCAGGCAGGCACCAGGCTGTGGGCGTTTTGCGGGGTGATTTGTTTCAGTGGCGAGTAACGATCGCCATAGCCGCTACGGCCATAGGACTGCCAGTCACCTTCAGGCATGTCGGGTGCGGTGTTGGCCATGCCCGGAACGGCGTCACGACCCAGCTCGCCCTTGATCTCGCCAGGGTTGGTGAACTGGCTTGCCAGTGCAGCCACGCCCGCCAGGACCACGGCGATGCTCAGCGCGCCCGTTGCTACCGGTGCCGACTGGCCGCGCAACAGCGGGCGACGCAACCATGGCAGCAGCAAAACGATACCGATGGCGAACCACAGGGCCAGACGCGGCACCAGTTGCCACCAGTCCAGGCCGACTTCGACCAGCGCCCAGACGGTGCTGGCGAACAACACCAGTGCGTACAACGCCAGCGCCGCACGGCGCCCGGCGATCAGCAGGGCGCCCGACAGCCCGAAGCCGAGACCGGCCAGCAGGTAGTACGTCGATCCGCCGAGTGTCACCAGCTTGATACCCCCGACCAACATGGCCAGGCCCATTAACACCAGCAGGATACCGAGCAATGTCGGCAGCACGCGGCTTCTACTCAAAGCACCATCAGTGCTCATAGTGAGGTTCTCCGTTGAAGGTAGGATTTAGCGGCAAGCGGCACACCTCAAGCGTGCCGCTGCTGTCTTGCAGCCCGTTCGTCAGAACGAACTTTGAATTTTCAAACCGCCGATCAGGGCGTTATCCACGGTGTAAACACCGCCCGGATGGCGGATGTATTGCAGATTCGGTCGCACCGTCAGCCAGTCGGTAACGTGCACGCCGTAATACAACTCGGCGCTGTACTCAGTGTGCTGAGGCGGCAAGTAGTCCAGATTGCTGGCGTCGTAAACGCCGCGAGCCTGGTTGGTGGCTTCGGCATTTTTGCGGTAGGCCGGGTTGACGTGAACGCGAGCCATGGCAAAGCCGATGTCGTCTTTGGGGCGTGCATCGAACACGCCTTTGTACACAACGCCTGCCTGGACATAGTTGTCGATGGCGTTGGTTTTTTTGTCGTGCAGGGTGGCGTTGGCAAACACCTTCAAGCCACGGGATTGATCGCTGGCGCGGCTGGTGAGTTGCTGTTGCACGCCCAGCCACAGGCCGTGCTTGCTCGAACTGCTGCGATAGGCTGCGCCGCTCAAGACTGCCGGTTGGCCGTTGGCGTCCTTGTAAACGTCGGTGGCCTTGGCGCTGCTGTAGTAATAACCCGCGCGGTACTCGCCCGGCAGGCCATTAAGTGTCGGTGTCCACACCAGCTCAACTGGCAATACCGCGCCTTGCGTGCCGCTGCCGCTGAGCTTGAAGCCGTTACCGCGATCCAGGTTGGACGGGTTTTGCTCGTAGGCGCCGACCTGCGCATACAGCTCGGGCGTGAGGTGGTATTTGATGCGCAGCGCCCATTGGCTGACCGGCCAGTTGTACCAGATGCTGCCGGCCCAGTTACCGACCTGCGAGCCGCAGAACGCGAGGTTCTGGAAGTCGCAAGGGAAGCTGTTGAAGTCTTCGCCCTGACCAAAGCGTCCGGCCTTGATGTCGAGCTTCTGGTCGAAGAATTTTTGCTGGTACCACATCTGCGTCAAACGCGTGGTCTGGCCACGGCCCCAGACTTCCTGGGCCGAAGTGAAGCCGCCGACCCGTGGGTCGTTGATCCGGTCATTGCTGATATTGTTGCCATCGCGCTGGGTAATCGTCAGCTGGAATTCAGCGTCGTGCCAGCCCAGGATTTTTTGCAAATCCAGGTGCGTGCCCAGGCCGAACTGATCGCTGTAACGCGCGGTGCGGTCATGGTCGTAGCCGCCGTGCAGGTTGGAGCCGACTTCGCCCACGTAGTCGAGCGAGAAGCTGTAGCCTTGCTTTTCCAGTGCGGTACGGGAGCCGTCCCAATCGCCGAACATCCATTTTGAGTCGCTGTCGAACGCCGGTGCGGCCTGTACGAAGCTGGCGAAACCCAGGGCAGTAATGCCGCCGATCAGGGTCAGGGCTTTTTGCCCGGCCATAGGGAATAGCGCGCTGTCTTTGCGCAAAGTCAGAAATGTGGACATAGGTCGAGATGAAGGTCTTTTTGGTCGGGCGGTGACGTGGGTAGCGCTGTCTTTGCAGGCAGGACTCACACTTTCAGAATGTAAGGGCTGGCGTGAAACGTTTCAGCCCTTGATGCGGAAATGATAAAGCGACGAAACGTTTAGAAACAGCACTTTAATTGACATGGATCATTTCGGATTCTGTAACAGTCGCCTGCGACCGTTCGTCTCAGGGGCTTTTTGCCTCACGTTCGACGGTGTTTGCGGGAAATGAGGTCGGGAAGGGTTTAGAAAAAAAACTGTAGGAGCGAGCTTGTCTCGCGAGCTTTTGCTTTTAAAGATCAAAAGATCGCGAGGCAAGCTCGCTCCTACAGCGGCAGGGTTATGGCTTAGAACGTTGTGCGCAGGCCTACTTCAACACTGCGGCCCGGTGCCGGGGCGATGTCACGCAGGATCGAGCTGGCATAACGCACGGTCTGGTCGGTCAAGTTGTCGCCTTTGACGAAGGCCAGCCACTGGCTGCCGCCCACCGTAAAGTTGTAACCGGCGCTGGCGCCCAGGGTGGTGTAGCCATTGGTGCCCGACTCGTTGTCCGGTACGCGGCCCTGGTTGCTGGCGTGTTCAACATCGACCCGTGCCTGCCAGCGATTGAGTTCCCACAGCAAACCACTGCTCAGGCGCAACGGCGCAATACGGGGCAACGCTTCGCCGGTGTCGAGGTTGGTGGCGCGGGTGTAATCGCCCGACAGTTCCAGTGCAAATTTGCCGTAGGCGCTTTCACCCAGCTTCCAGTGATCCTTGGCCTCGAACCCTACGAAACGTGCACGTACGCCGGAGTAGGTGTATTCCGGAATACCGCTGGCGTCTGGCTCGCCTTCGTCGTTCAAGGTGCGGCCCGTGCCGAGCAGGCCGATGTAGTTGGAGAAGTGGCTGTAGAACACGCCAACGCTGCCGTTGTGAGTGCCATTGTCAAAGCGCAGGGCCAGGTCGCTGGACACGGCCTTTTCTTTTGACAGGTTAGGGTTACCCAACTCGTAAGTGCCGGTGGCAACGTGCGCGCCGTTGGCATACAGCTCGTAGAAGGTCGGCGCTCGCTCGGTGTAGCCCAACGTCGCGGCCAGCGACCAGATCGGTGTCAGGGTGAACACCGCGCCTGAAGACAGGCTGCCCGCAGTAAAACGCTTGGAATTGTCGGCCGCTTCGAAGCGCTCATTGCCCTTGGCATTCGGGTCAACCACGGTGTGTTCCAGGCGCCCGCCGAGGCTGAGTTTGAGTCGCTCGGTGGCTTGCAGCTCTTCAAGAATAAACAGCGCGCCGGTGGTGGTGTCCGTCTGCGGTACGAAAGCCTCTTCGCCGAGGGCCGAGAATTCGTTGCGGTTGACCTGCGCGCCAATCACCCCGTTCAGTGGGCCGATCGGCACATGACGCGCTTCAACACGCGCTTCGTAGCCTTTGTTCTTGAAGGTGGTGCCGACTTCGCCACCTTCGATCTCGCGGTGTTCATAGTCGGTGTAGCCGGCGTTCAGTTTGAGCGAACTGAACGGGCCTTGCAGGTTGCGGATCTCCGAGGCGAAGGCGTAGTGATCCTGCTTCATGCGGATGCGCACGTCGTCTTCGGCAGGGGAGCCGTAATTGGAGTCGTAGTTGCTGTAAGAGATGCCCGCGTAGCCGTCATCCCATGTGTAGGAACCGCCAACCGCGCCGCCGTCCTGTCGGCCACTGCTATTGCTCAGGCGGCCTTTCTTTTGATCGCTGTCGTCTTCACCTTCCGGGGCGTGACGGTCGCGGGCGTAACCGGGGATTTTCAGGTCGTTGAACTGGCGGGCATTGGCGTCCAGGTGCAGGGCAAACGTGCCGTCACCGGCTTCCAGCTTGCCTGCGCTGCTGCGTGTGGTGTCGGCGCCGCCATAGCGCAATTCGCCTGCACCTTGAATGCCGTTGATGGCTTCGGTGGGGATGCGGTTGTCGAAGGTATTGACCACGCCACCGATGGCATTGCCGCCGTAAAGCAGGGCGGCCGGGCCTCGGACGATTTCAATGCGCTCAACGTTGACCGGGTCCAGTGGCACGGCGTGGTCGTAGGACAGCGACGAAGCGTCCAGCGCACCCACGCCATTGCGCAAAATGCGGATCCGGTCGCCGTCCAGACCGCGAATGATCGGTCGGCTGGCGCCCGGGCCGAAGTAAGAGGACGACACACCCGGTTGCTTGTTGAGGGTTTCACCCAGGCTGCCTTGTTGCTGCAGCGTCAGGTCGTCGCCTTCTAATACCGTGGTGGGAGAAGCCAACTGGCTGCTACCCAGCGGGTTGCCGGTGATGACTTGGGGTTGCAGTTCCAGGGCATAGACGGGCGAGGCGATAAGCAGGGCCGTGGCGAGCGGCGTCAAACGCAGACGGCGCAGTGGGCGTGGCAAAGCAGGGGAGGACATTGCAGATTCCTTGGCAAGGGTGATGAAAAGCGTGGCGCTGAGCGCTCTGGATAACGACTGTATCGTTACAATATAACATCGCATTTGGTCGCGCCAAGCGGAACTTTTTCTGCAAGGGCTCAGGCCCGGCTAAACTCACCGTGTTCCAAATGACTGGCCCCTGAGCTAAGGTGCGCGGCTTTCCTACTTCTGCTTAAAAAGGCTCGGCATGACTGAACCCAACAACAACCCCCTGCACGGCGTCACGCTGGAACAGATCCTGATTGCGCTGGTGGCGCATTACGAGTGGGATGGGCTGGCCGAGCGCATTGATATTCGCTGCTTCAAAAGCGATCCGAGCATCAAGTCGAGCCTGACGTTTTTGCGTAAAACGCCGTGGGCGCGTGAGAAGGTCGAGAAGCTCTACGTGAAATACGCCCGCACCAAGCGCGAGCTCTGATCGGCGTATGCGTGCAGCGCACACTCACCGCTGGTTAGCATTAATGGCCATTCTGGGCTGGAGCGGGTTGGCGATTCAGCTCGACCTTGTGCTGATTGCCCGCTGGACATCCGGCGCTAGCCTGCTGGGTGGGCTGGTCAATTACTTCAGCTTTTTCACGGTGCTGACCAATACCCTGACCGCCACCGTGCTGACCTACGCCGCTCTTACGCAGGACTCCAAGGGCCGGAGGTTTTTCTTGCAGCCTTGGGTTAGCAGCGGGATTGGGGTGAGCATCATCGTGGTGGGCGCCGCCTACAGCTTGTTGCTGCGCAACCTTTGGCAACCGCAGGGGCTGCATTGGCTGGCCAATGAGCTTTTGCACGATGTCATGCCCGTGCTGTTCAGCCTGTATTGGTGGTTTTGCGTGCCCAAAGGCATGTTGCGCCTGAGCCATATCGCGGTGTGGGCGCTGTACCCGATTGTGTACTTTGCCTATTTGCTGTGGCGCGGGCATACGTTGGGCATGTACCCGTACCCGTTTATTGATGTCAACAAACTGGGGTATGCGCAGACGTTTGTGAACGCGTTGGGGATTCTGGCGGGGTTTGTGGCGGTGGCGTTGCTGATGGTGGCGATTGACCGCTGGCGCGGCCGATCCTCTCTGTAGGAGCGAGCTTGTCTCGCGATCTTTTGATCGTTTAAAAGATCGCGAGGCAAGCTCGCTCCTACAGGGAATGTAAGGGATTACTCTTCCGGGCTGTCGTCCAGGCGCCAGTAACCGACGGCTTTAACGAATTCATCGTTCAGGCCGTGGGTGTCCAGCAAGACGCGGCGCACTTTGCGTGACAGCGCGCTTTCAGTCGCGACCCAGGTGTACAGCTCGCCTGCTGGAATCTTCAGGCGTTCGACGGTGCTCAACAGGTCTTCTGCTGGAGCATCGCGGTGCACCCAAATCACTTCAACCGACGCAGCGCTGTTCAGCGGCTGTTGTTCCTGGGCGTTTTCAATTTCAACCACCACCAGCGCACGGCGATTGGCCGGTAGCTCCTCGAGACGGCGGGCAATGGCCGGCAGGGCGGTTTCATCGCCGATCAGCAGGTAGCTGTCGAAAATATCCGGCACGATCATCGAGCCGCGTGGGCCGCCGATGTGCAGGAACTGGCCCGGTTGGGCTTGCGCGGCCCAGGTGGAGGCAGGGCCGTCGCCGTGCAATACAAAATCCAGATCCAGTTCAAACGTGTTCAGGTCGTAGCGGCGCGGGGTGTAGTCGCGCATGGGCGGCATGACTTTGTTGTTTTTGATCCCGCCGCTCAGTTCCACGTTCTCCAGAGCGCTTTGTTCTTCGGCGGTCTGCGGGAAAAACAGCTTTACGTGGTCGTCGCTGCCCAGGCTGATAAAACCGGCCAGTTCGGGGCCGCCCACCGTGATGCGGCGCATGCGCGGGGTCAGGTCGACCACGCGCAGCACCTCTAACTTGCGACGTTTGATTTCATGCATGACGCGGTGAATGGTTTGGGGGTTAGCGGTATTCATTCAGCGTTCTCCTGCGCAGGCTGGGCAGTAACAGGGCCATCGACGATGGCTTTGGCGGTGTTGTTGAGCAGGTCGCGTACCCGGGCAATTTCTGCCGGGTTCCAGCGACCGTGGTGCATCTGCAAGGCATGGCGCAGGTTGTGCACCGCCTCGTGAATTTCGGCAGGCCGGTCATGGCCGCGCAGCGAGCGCTTGCTGACGTCGATGCGCATGCGCACACCGTCCAGCGCAATGGCTTGATCGAGCAGGGACTGGCGACCGGCGTCGGTCACGCTGTAGCGTTTTTTCCCGCCTTCGGCGTCGCCTTCAATCAGCTCGCTTTCTTCCAGAAAGGTCAGGGTCGGGTAGATCACGCCCGGGCTCGGGCTGTAGGCGCCATCGAACATGCCTTCGATCTGGCGGATCAGGTCGTAGCCATGGCAAGGCTGCTCGGCCACCAGGGCCAGCAGCAGTAATTTCAGATCGCCGGGGGCAAATACCCGCGGGCCTCGGCCGCCGCGTTGACCAGCACGTTTTTCAAAACCGTCTTGACCGACATTGTGTTCGCGGTGGTGGTGGGGGTGGTGATGCTCTCTCATTTTCTTCGTCCTCTGTGTGTGCGAAGCAACTTAAGATATATCTTAAGATTACGCAAATAGAATTGACGAACGGTAATTGTTCTCATCTTGGTGGGGAGTGGGACAGGTGAAAATGGGGCCGCTGCGCTGCCCATCGCAGCCTTCAGCAGCGGCTACAGGTTTTTACAGGCGCGCAAAGTGACGGGATAGAGCCCTTGCTCAGGGTAAATACGCCCTAGGTAGGGGAATGACTGTGCACCAACCCTGTGCAATACTCGCCGCCGATCTCAGTAGGGCATTTCCCTTTTGAACGTCCGACCCACGAGGTTAGAGGCCTTTGCAAGGGGAGTCTGGCAACCGGCCAAGCTCTTGGAACGCTCTAGTGATGCACATCCAATAACAATTATGAGGTTGTACTTTTATGCCAGTCGGCAACCACCAGCCCCACGGTGAAACCGCGCAGGGCGGCCCGCTCAAACGCGAACTGGGCGAACGCCATATCCGCTTGATGGCGCTTGGCGCCTGTATCGGCGTAGGCCTGTTCCTGGGCTCGGCCAAAGCGATCGAAATGGCCGGTCCGGCCATCATGCTGTCTTACATCCTGGGTGGCCTGGCCATTCTGGTGATCATGCGTGCATTGGGCGAAATGGCCGTGCACAACCCGGTAGCCGGCTCTTTCAGCCGCTACGCGCAAGACTACCTCGGCCCGTTGGCGGGCTTTTTGACCGGCTGGAACTACTGGTTCTTGTGGCTGGTGACGTGCGTTGCCGAAATCACCGCCGTGGCGGTGTACATGGGCATCTGGTTTCCGGATGTACCGCGCTGGATCTGGGCCCTCGCGGCACTGCTGAGCATGGGGTCGATCAACCTGATCGCGGTTAAGGCGTTCGGTGAGTTCGAGTTCTGGTTTGCCTTGATCAAAATCGTCACCATCATCGCGATGGTGATCGGCGGTATCGGCATCATTGCCTTTGGTTTCGGCAATGACGGCGTGGCGCTGGGCATCTCCAACCTCTGGACCCAGGGCGGCTTTATGCCGAACGGGATTCAGGGCGTGCTGATGTCGTTGCAAATGGTGATGTTTGCCTACCTGGGCGTCGAAATGATCGGCCTGACCGCCGGTGAAGCCCGCAACCCGCAAAAGACCATCCCGAGCGCGATTGGCTCGGTGTTCTGGCGCATTCTGCTGTTCTACGTGGGCGCTCTGTTCGTCATCCTGTCGATCTACCCGTGGAACGAAATCGGTACTCAAGGCAGCCCGTTCGTCATGACGTTCGAGCGCCTGGGCATCAAAACCGCAGCGGGCATCATTAACTTTGTGGTGATCACTGCAGCCCTGTCGTCTTGTAACGGCGGCATTTTCAGTACCGGCCGTATGCTTTACAGCCTGGCGCAAAACGGTCAGGCCCCGGCCAACTTCGCCACCACCTCGCAAAACGGCGTACCGCGCAACGCACTGCTGCTGTCGATTGCCATGTTGCTGCTGGGCGTGGTGCTCAACTACCTGGCGCCAGAGAAGGTCTTTGTGTGGGTGACTGCGATTGCGACCTTCGGTGCGATCTGGACCTGGTTGATGATTTTGCTGGCGCAACTGCGTTTCCGCAAAAACCTCAGCCGTGAAGAGGCGGCCGCGCTCAAATACCGCATGTGGCTGTACCCTTACAGCTCGTTTGCGGCGCTGGCGTTCCTGCTGATGGTGGTCGGGCTGATGGCCTACTTTGAAGAAACCCGCGTGGCCCTGTTTGTAGGCCCGGCGTTCCTGATCTTGCTGACGGTGTTGTTCTACGTGTTCAAGCTGTCGCCAAAAGATCAGACCGCAGTGGCTTCTTCAGCTCATTAAGGTCTGCTTAAAACGCTGCCTGTAAAAGCGAGCACGCCTCGCGATCTTTTAAAGACCAAAAGATCGCGAGGTACACGTCATGCCTTAGGCGGCATCCCCAGCCGCTTGTTCCAGTCCAGCCACTGGGCCAGCACGGCCATCAGGCCTACGCCCATCAGGGCGCTGAACACCTGCACTGCCCAACCGTCGCCGCCCAGCGCATTGAACATGTCTGCCAGCGGGGCGAGGATCACGCCCAAGCAGAACACCTCCAGCGAATAACGACCCATGCGGCAGATTTGTCGGGCGAACCACTGGTTCAGCCATTCGCCGTGGGGCACGATTTTGGCCACCACGTACACCAAAGCCAAAAAGTGCAACAGACGCACAGGTGACAAGTTGGTCTTGCTGATGGGGTACACCCACTCGCCCAACGCCACGGGCATGACTGCGTCGTGCAGGTGCGGCCATTTCCATGACACCGCTACAAGTCCGGTGACCAGCAGGTAAACCACCGCCCCCAGAAACAACGGTTGCTGGCTTAACGGTCGATGATCCACCGCAGGGTTGTCCTGGCCATACAGCGCCAGCGCGCCGCCGAGAATAAACAGGAACTGCCAGGCAATCGGGTTGAAAAACCACACGCCGCCTTCTTGTGAGGCGAAGTTCCAGTACGGCGCTATCAAGTACAGCGCCAGCGAAACACCCACCACGTAGCGCGCCTTGCGCAGCAGCATCGGCAGGACCAGCGGCAAGCCAATCAGCAGCACGATGTACAGCGGCAGCGGGTCCATCAGGTTGGGTTTAAAGCGCAGCAGCAACTCATCGGTGAGCGCCTGCTGCGGGTTGCTCAAGAAGTACTGCAAGCCCATTTCTTGCACCAAGTCACGGGTTTCAACGTGGCTGTTGGCAAAAAAGACGATGCCCATCAACACGGCAAGCAAGAAGATATGCACCACATACAGCACCCAGGCGCGGCGCCAGATCTTTACGCTGGCGATCAACAAGCCATCACGCCGGGCAATCTTGCCGTAAGCCAGCACGGCGGCATAACCGGCCAGAAAGACAAAGATCTCCGCAGCATCACTGAAACCGAAATTGCGCACGGTCAGTTCAGCCAGCGGGTTATGCGGGATGTGGTCCCAAAAAATAAAAATCAGTGCCAGCCCGCGAAAAAAGTCGATGCGGTGGTCGCGTCCGTTAATCATCACGGCAAATTCTCAAGCAGAAGGTAATAAAGTCTTACGCGATAAACAGAAGTTTCGCGCCGCACATCGGCGGCGCGCAGGGTGAAGCTATTGGGCAAGAAATGCAAAGTTCGGGTATTACTGATTGTCACTGAAGTTCGGATTTATTCGTCCTGGTTGACGGACAGTTGTTTTTTATCCAGTAGGGTTTGCGTGAGTTTGACCATCACTTCGTCGAGTTCAGCACGGGCCTTGAGTTGTAACGCGTAGTAGTCCTCATCGAGCATCGGCGCTTTGGTAAGCACCTTTTGCTCATCCACCCCCAGCTTTTTCGCCAGGGTTTTCAAGTCATGGGTCAGCGTTTGAAGGGCATCGCTGTCGCCTTCGGCCTGCTTTTCGGCCCACTGTTCCTGCAGCTCCTGCAACTGATCGATGTCTTTGATGCGCTGTAGGTGCGGCTCACGCTCAGCCTCAATCTCTGCGCCGTAGTGCTCAGTCAGATAATCCACCCAGGGCTCTTCCTCGAGCATTTTTTTCGGCAGGTAGCCGGGGATTTTTTCCTGGTTAATGACCAGGTTGAAGGCCTCTTCAATTTGCGCGGGAGTGATTTTCGCCAGGGTGCGAAACTTCATATGCGAAGGCTGCCAAGGCAGTTCCAGGCGGTCGCCGAGGTCAACCTGATAGATCAGTTGCACTTCGAGCGGGTCAGGTTTGAGTTCTGCGATCTGTCCCGGTGAGAGCCGAGCTTCCTCGCGGGCTGTGTTGTAGGCGCTGGTCTGGAGGTCGATTTGGGTTTGGGCAATGTCATCCAGTTGCAGCAGACGTGTGCGCCCCTTGATCAACTTCAGCAGTTCGGTCTCTTTGGCGACGCCTTGCAGTAGACCGATCTCATGCAGCAGCACCTTGTAGCCAAATCGGCTGAAGACCGTCTGGACGCGGTCAATGCAGGTTTGATGCTCAACCGCGCCGCCAAAAAATTCGTGCCTGAGCGAGGTGTCTTCAGCGGCCGCCGCGATGACACGCCACACCCGTCGGGTTAGTTGTTCACGTGCAAAGCGAAAGTCAGGCGACTCCGACAGGTCATGAATCACTCTGAAAAAATCCCGATTACCGGGCTCTGCTTGCAGGGCTGACCAGAGTTCGAGCTGGTCCAGGCGTTGCTCGGAATGCTGCGTGTTATCCAGCCAGACGTCTGCCGGATGTGGCTCAGCGCCTCGCGCATGCACGCGCGCTTCAAAGCGCAAACCCAGTTGTTCTCGGTAAGCCAACACTGCTTCAAGCGTGGCGGCGGGCAGGGGGTTGCCATGAACATAGGTGCTGCGCAAACGTTCTCGAGACAACTGGAAATAACTCTGCGGTAAAGCGGTCAGGTTGTTCTCGCGAAGATCAAGATTCGTCAGTTCCTGCAGCGTTTCGAGGCCCGAGGGCCATGTGCTGAGGCGGGTGTTTCTGAGGTTCAGTTCCTGCAATTGATTCATGTGGGTGAAATCGGGCACTTCACCCAGTGGGTTGTTGTTAAGGTCCAGCACGTTCAGTTGTGTCATTTCACTGAGCTTGCCGGCCTCTTCAACGGACAGGGTAATGCTGTTGCCGCCCAGGTTCAGATGGGTCAATGAGGCCAAGTCGAAAATGCTTGAAGGTATTTCAACCAAGTGCGTTGAGTTCAGTGTAAGTGATGTCAAACCGGAGAATTGCCTCAGAAGTCCATTGATATCGGGTTGCAGGTAAAAGTTCTTGAACTGCAGTTGTTTGACATGGCTGAAGTCTGCGGTGAGCTCGGGGAACGTCCCGAAATGGATTCCTTCTATGTTCAGCGTTTCACCCAGTGACGTTTCAATACCGGCCAGGGGCTGAGTGATTCTTCGTTGCCAGCATTTGATCAACTTGTTGATGACCCGCTGTTTATCTAAGGGGTTCACCAGGCGTACATGGTGGCGGCTGATCTGAGCCAGTTCCGGCGGTTTGGCTTTCCAGTTTTCGAGGTCTTTGACCAGCGTTCGAAACTCTGTCTTCAAGGCCTCAAGGCGCTGCAAGCCTTCGCGACTGTAGAGGTCTTCAAGCCCCAAAAACTCTTCAACCGCCTCGGCTGTATGGGTTGGGTACAACTCGGTTATCAGGCTTCTGACTCGTCGCGGGCTTGATCTGAAACAGGCGAACGGTGACCGGGCGCAGCGCGCAGCAGCCGGCTGAGGGAATGAATCGACGGGGCGTCCTTTTGCCAGTCGCATCGGTGAGGGTTCTCGTGTGCGGGGTATTTGCAATACGTCCCGCAGGGCGTTGCGGCTCATGGGCGCGCGCTGCGCAAGCGCTGCCTTGAGGGCTGGGCCCTGAGCCGGATGGGGAAACCCCAACGTTCGGCGTTGCGCATCGGGCAGGGCATGCAACACGCTGGCATAGAGGTCATCCAGGCCATGCAGGCTAAGGTGGTTGGCGTCGTAGGTTTGATACTGGCTGCCTTCCTTGACCAGCACTTTACGGATCGGTGCATCGGCTGCGCCCACATGGTCGAGCAACGGGCCTGAAAACTCGCCGTCACGCACTTCGATGCGCACGTCTTTCGACCAGCCCGGCATGTCCGCAAGGCTGTGCAAAAGCAGCTTTTGCGTGTCGGTATTGTTCAGGTATTCAAGGTAAAGGCCTTCAAAGGCCCGGGTCAGGCGCAGCTCCTGAGCGTAAAGGTTAGCTTCCTGGACAATGCGCACGGGCACCCGTATTTGCTTGTCGAGTACTTCAAACTCGGCTTGCGTGGCAGAGGCCAACAGCTCATCGACCACCGGACCGGGGAGGGTGGGGAAGCGCTTGAGCAATTGCCGCGCAGCAGGGGAGTCGGGCATGGGCGGCGACGTGTAGCGCGACGCAAAAAGTTTGTCCGTCCTTTGCCTGGCTCGCTGAGTCAGGCGTTTGTGCAAGGCTTCGGCCTTTTCCGTCAAACTGCTGCCAATCTCACCCTGCTCAGTACTGAGCCCTACCAGCGCGGTCACTTCTTCGGGAGCCAGGGATTCGAGCACGACTTTCAACATCTCACCTCGGCGCAACTGGCTGTCGAGGACTTGGATGATGGGCAGTTTTTTGGTCAGGTTATTGCCGTACTCGCTGATGGTTTTACCCTGGATATCAATAAAACGCAGGGCTTTGGTGGGAGGCCACATATCCTCCTCAACGAGTAGTTGGAGCTGAATCTGTGGGTCGGCCGTTCGATCTCCCGCCTGCATCCGCTGGATAAAACGTTGCAAGTCCTGGTCGATGGCCAAGCGTGTGATGCTGTCATTGAGCAGTGCCGGAGGCGGGCTTTGGTCGACGTGCACCTGACGCAGTTCAGCGTCGTCGACACCGCAGGCATGCAGCATCTGTTCAACCGTTTCACTGTCGACGGTGCTAAGGGTGGGGTGCAAGCGCCTGAACAAGGTGTTTTCATCCCAGTCGGCAAGCTCTTCTGCCGCGTGTTTCCAGGCACCATAGTTGTTATGCGACAGTTCGGGCCCGTAGGTTGTTGGCTCCGTTGGATGAAGCAGTCGATACGTCTGTTCGCCGGTTTTTTCGACGCTGTAGTGCTTGTCTTCCAGTTTCAGGTAATAGCGGCTCATGTGGTAATACAGGCCCTTCGCATCGGGTTTAAGCGCCGGGGGCAGGCTGATGTCATGTTCGAAGGGGGTGATATCGGGTTTCCAAAGCTTGGTTTGGCCCTCTTCTTGGCTAAAGACCGCCAGTTCCTCAATCAGCGGGACAGGTTTTACCGGCAACGGGCGGGCGAAATCCGAGGCTAATTTGCCGATTGCCGCGGCAGTGGCCAGATTGATCAGCACGCCTTTGGTGTAGGCCCAGGCGAGGTCCTTGTCATCTTGCTCCCAGGCCTCAATGCCGTGGTAAACGTCGTTCATGATCTGCGCTGCAAATACAACGGCCATGACCTCGCCCAGCCCCGGCACAAAGAATGCGGCAACGTTCAGCACGTTCAGGCTGACGTCCAGGTAGTGCTCCAGGCGCTCCAGTAAGGCGATGCGGTTGATGTCATCGGTCGGCACCGCGAGGAACCGCGCATCCGCCATCATTTGCAGGGTCTTGTAGGTATATAAATGCTCAAAAAGATTACCGGAGACAGGCTGTTGGGTCATGCCCAACGGGTCTCTGCCGCCTTTTGCAAAACGGTTATTAAAACGTTTGGTCAGTGCAAGTTTCTGTGATTGAGGGGCCAGGTGAATAAAGAACTCACGGTAAGTGGCATCCTGCAATTTAATCATCAAGTCGGCGTGGGCGGCTCTTAAGTTGTCGTACTCTTTCAGGCAACTGACCGGGTCGCCAGGGATATAAACAATACAACGCTGTTCTTGTTCAAGAGGGTCGCCATGAAAAAGGACCATGGATGAAAATTGCACTTCATCCAGTTTCATATAGTTACAACTTATGGGCAGAGTGCCAAATAAGGACCGTTCATCTCCCGCACCAAAACGCATCAAGGTGGCGTGGGTCTCGGGCTTGATATGTTTATTCATCAAGGCCACATCGGCTTGTAATAACAGCATGCTGCGCTCATGGTCGATAAAAGCAGAGGCGACCGCGAGTTTGTCTTGCGCGTGTGGCGGGCTGATTATGGCTGCCAGATGTTCCTGATAGCGTTTACCGATATCCAGTTCCCGGCATAAACGGGCGAAGGCAACGGGGTCAATCTCAAGCAGTTTTGGCGCCGGGTCGCTGGAGCGCGTGGATTTGTAATCCCAGAGATGTGAGCCTCTCGGTATGCCGCCAGTTTCAGCTTGCTCCGGCAAAAAATTGTGCAGGGCGGCTTGCAAGAGGGTCTGTGTGGCACGATTTGTAATCTCCCCTGTGAAGGTATTGAGCGTCGTGAGGGTGATCACGTTTTTTCTGACATCACAGGCAATCCCGAACGCTTTTAACAAGGCGTCTTGCAACAGGGGTTCGGCAAAGGCCTCGACACTGCTGATGTTGTCCAGGTAATGGCGAAGATTGATCAGGTTAGTGCGTGACAGTGCCTGATGTTCGCGAAGACCTTGCTGTTGTTCAGCACTCAGGGTGTTGTAGCCGGGCACGGGTGGGTAGGCTTGATTGTGCAGGGCTGGAATCAATGAAACATGAAAGTTATTGATCGCTGATTGGGCGTTGGCTTTGATCAGGTCGTGATGAATGCCCAGGTCTTTTAAATCAGGCGGTTTTAATGAGGTGTGGGTTAACGGAGTAGTTGGCATGAGTGATATCCGCAGTAGGGGAAGTCATGCCAGTCTAGAAACAATGGTGTGGCTATTAATAGGTTAAATAACTGATGGCGCGGACGGTTAGTTGAGCAAGTATTCAAAAGTAGTTGTTAACTATGTAATACCTTATTGTTCTGCTGCTATGTCGGGCCTGTTCCCGAACATCAAACTATTGATGTTCGGGAACAAAAAACGGATTACGCAGCGGCGATCACGTCAGGTTCAAAACTGTCCGCTCGGGCCATTTGCCACATGCGTGAATAGAACTCGCCATTGGCCTCGCCGGTCAGCAGTTCGCCGGGCTTGAGGAACACGTGCAACTGCGAGAACAGCTTGATTTCTGTGCGCGAGATGCGTCGTACCAAATGCTTGGCGTTCAGTTGTGCCGGGTGCTCAAGGCCCGCCGCCGCAAGCATTTCGGCCAGTGCCTTAAGGGTGTTGGTGTGGAACTGGAACACCCGCTGAGCTTTGTCGGGCACTACCAGGGCCCGCTGGCGCAGCGGGTCTTGGGTGGCAACGCCGGTCGGGCATTTGTTGGTGTGGCAGCTCTGCGACTGAATGCAGCCAATGGCGAACATAAAGCCGCGTGCCGAGTTGGCCCAGTCGGCGCCAATGGCCAACACGCTGGCAATATCGTAGGCGCTGACGATTTTGCCGCTGGCCCCGAGCTTGATCTTGTCGCGCAAGTTGAGGCCGACCAAGGTGTTGTGCACAAACAGCAGGCCTTCGCGCATCGGCGCGCCCATGTGGTCGGTGAACTCCACGGGTGCGGCGCCGGTGCCGCCTTCCTTGCCGTCAATCACGATGAAGTCAGGCAGGATGCCGGTTTCGAGCATGGCCTTGCAGATCCCCATGAACTCCCACGGGTGGCCCAGGCAGAATTTGAAGCCCACCGGTTTGCCGCCCGACAATTCACGCAGTTGCGCGATGAAATGCATCATTTCGATGGGCGTTGAAAAAGCGCTGTGGCGTGACGGCGAGATGCAGTCTTCGCCCATGGGCACGCCACGGGTTTCGGCAATTTCCGGGGTGACCTTGTGCTTGGGCAAAATGCCGCCGTGGCCTGGCTTGGCGCCCTGGCTCATCTTGATTTCGATCATGCGTACTTGCGGGGTTTGCGCCTGGGCGGCAAAGCGCTCCGGGTCGAAGCGGCCATCCGAGGTGCGGCAGCCAAAGTAGCCGCTGCCCAGTTCCCAGGTCAGGTCGCCACCGTTCTCGCGGTGGTAGGTGCTGATGCTGCCTTCGCCGGTGTCATGGGCAAAGTTGCCGAGTTTGGCGCCTTTGTTCAGGGCGCGAATCGCATTGGCGCTTAACGAGCCAAAACTCATGGCCGAGATATTAAAAATCGAGGCTGAATACGGCTGGGTGCACTGTGGGCCGCCGATGGTGATGCGAAAGCTGCTGGGGTCGGTCAATGGCGCGGGGCGCATGGAGTGGCCGATAAATTCAAAGCCTGGTTCGTACACATCAATCAGCGTGCCGAACGGTTTGTCGGCCGTTTCATTCTTGGCGCGTGAGTAGACCAGCGACCGTTGCGCGCGAGAGAAGGGCAGCGCGTCGCTGTCGGACTCCAGCAGGTACTGACGGATTTCTGGGCGAATGGCTTCAACCAGATAACGAATATTGCCCAGAATCGGGTAGTTGCGGCGCACCGCGTGGGGCCCCTGGAGCAAATCGAAAATGCCCAGCAGGCTCAGGGCCAACGTCACCGCAGTGAAGGGCCACAGCCACTCGTGGTGCATAAATGGAAGGCTGGCGAGGGTGAAAATGACACAGAAGGCAAAGAAGGCGTAACGGCTTAGTAACGACAGGCTCATACGGTTTTCCTTGGATTTGACGCTCAGGTCGGTCAGGCATTCTGCGCCTGTCGGTAAAGCCCGGACAAGGACTAAGGGCTCTGCGGCCGGGCTGAAGAGCCCTGAGCTTAGTCTGTCCGGGGTGTGCCATGCGCCTGTTGTGCCTGCGAAAAAATCGTAAAAAGCCTCTGGATTGCCTCAACGTGCCGCCCATGACAACTGCCCTGCGCGTCCACGGCATGCAATGGTCAGATCGGCTTGAAGCCTAGCCCCGCACGAAAGCGATTTTTGATGTAGTGACCATCACGCGGTGGCAGCACGCGTGGCGGGTTTTCAGCTTTGATCTTGATGGTCGCCAGCTTGATGCCGTCGCGCGTGGCGACACGCTCGCGCAGGTTGTGCACGCCTTGCATGTCACGGATTTCATCGGTCCAGCTGAAGCCGCAGGTCTTCGCGACCTGGTCCAGGGCAATACCAAAACCCGCATGACTGACCTGCATGCCGGTCTCGCCAAAGTGGCCGTTATCCAGCACCGCAATGGTCAGGTTGGCGGGTTTCTGAAGGGCGGCGGTGGCCAGGGCGCCGAAGCCCATCAGCAACTCACCATCACCCGTGACCACCACCACCGACTTGTCAGGCTGAGCATTGGCCAGGCCCAGGCCAACGGTGATGGCACTGCCCATCGCCGCCCACAGGTAATAATTCAGATCATGGTCGCCTGCGGCCATGACGTCATAAGCCGCTGAGCCCAGGCCGGTGACGACCAAAAGGTCCTTGCGGTCGGCCAACAGGTGTTTAACGACTTCGCGGCGGCACAGCGTGTGGTTTGCGCTTACTTGACCCATTTCTTTTCTCCAATCAGGCGTTGACCAAGCAGCAGAGCCGTCGCGCTATCGCCGTTGAATGCCATGGTTGCGGCACCGTGAAGCAGTGGCGCTACGTCTTGCGGGACGTCCGCGCGCCAGGTCATGACGTTCATCAGCTTCAGTGAAGCTTCGGTGGCCTGGCCCATAGGGTTCTGCCACGCGTTGAATTCAGCCCAGTCGCCGCGCAGGGTGACGACCATCAACAGCGGGAAACCGGCGCACACTTGAAGCGCCAGTGTATTGATGCAGTTTCCGACGCCACTGGACTGCATCAAGAGCGCGCCACGCTCCCCTCCCAGCCAGGCGCCAGCGAGGTAGCCGATGCCTTCTTCTTCAGTAGTAAGCACGACGGCCTTGATGTCGGGGTCTGCATAAGCCATGCGGATGGCGGCTGAATGCCCCGCATCCGGGACGAAGACCACGTGTTTGACGTTGTGGGCCTTGAGCACGCGAAAGACTTCTTCCTGCCACTCTTGCCCCACGGTGTGTTCTGCTTCTGTTGACATACCCATCTCCCGAGCAGTGCTGTTTTTGTGTTTTCAGCCATTCTGGGAGTGCTGGAACCCAACGGCGACTACCGCTTTTGTCTTTGAGATATGCCCGTTTTGTATCGTTGGTCGCCGTCTGTGTGGTTTGCCGGGCCCACACGGTAGTCTCCACAGTCGCAAGGTCTAACTGATAGGCCGAAATGCTATAGCTTGCCCTCAGCCCCCTGAGAGCCTTGGTGCAAAGCCTGCCCGCACGTCTTCAGGGCCAATGCACCGGCGGCCTGGCGCCTTCCCCCTGGCAGCATTGCGGGTACACTGAGGTGTCTTCGCCGCATGTCGCGCCGAGCCTGAATTTGACTGGCCTGGTAATGGATGTCGTTCAACTCAAGACCCTGATTCATGTTGCCGAACTGGGTAGCCTTAGCAAGGCCTCTGACCGGCTTCACATCGCACAGCCGGCCCTCAGCCGACAAATTCGATTGCTGGAAAAAGAACTCGGCACTTATTTGTTTGATCGGCACGGGCGGGGAATGGAAATCACCGATGCTGGCCGCGAAGTGTTGGCGCATGCCACACGAATCATGGAGGAAATGGAGTCAATACGAAGTTCGGTTGCCGGTGGGAAGTCTTCATTTCGGGGCACCGTCATCATCGGCACTACGCCGACCGTCGCGGAAATCGCCACGGTCCCGCTGGTTCGAAAAGTCAAAGAACAACACCCAGATCTCGGTATCAGGTTCTCTTCTGCCTACAGCGGTCACCTGCTCGATTGGGTGCAACGTGGGGAGTTGGAGCTGGCGATTTCTTATGACCCGCAACCTCTGCATACGCTGCGGATCATGCCGGTGATGATGGAAAACCTGCTATTGGTGGGGCCCGCCAGCGCCAATCTGCGCATGGATACGCCAGTGTCATTCGAGTCTCTGGGAGGGAAACCATTGGTGTTGCCCAGTGCCCGACACAGTCTTCGCGTCATTCTGGATAACTGCGCGCGTGAAGTCGCCATCAAGCTAAAAACGAGCGTTGAAGCTGACTCTTTCGGCGCGATGATCGATCTGGTCCGCCATGGCTTTGGTTTGACCGCTTTGCCATTAGCTTCGATTCACGCACAGATCGAGTCCGGCGTGCTCAGTGCCGCACCTTTGGTCGACCCTGTCCCCATGCGTAAACTGGTCCAGGTGTTTCCTGCGGACAGGCGCGTCAGCCCGGCTGCAAAATGGGTAGGCGATACCTTTATCGAGATTGCCGCCGATCTGGTAAGTCGCAAGATGTGGGCAGGGCACATGCTCTGAGCCACTTGATTGGCCGGTCCCGTCATTCAAGAGACGGGATGGGGGGCGCCCTGGTCCCTTTGAGCCTGTAAAAAGATCGAGAACAGCTCTGATTGCGACTTGATGCCCAGCTTGCGGTAGATGTGCTTCTTATGAACTTTCACGGTTTCTACCGAGATATCCAGCTTGCGGGCAATCTCTTTGCTGGAGCAGCCGCTGAGCATCAAGCGGCCCACATCCAGTTCGCGGGCGGTCAGGTGCGTGCCCCATTCGTCGTTGAGCTCGGGTGGCTCGGGCGTACTTACTTGCTTGAGTTCGTAGGGTAGACGCTGGCGCAGCAGGCTCAGCACCCAAGGCTGGATCAGCGACAGCAGGGCGATCTGTTCGCGGTCAAAACGCTGGCGCGAGCCCAGTGACAGGCACAAGGTACGGCCGTCCGGCTGGTGGCTGTTGAACTGGATCTCATCGGCTACCACGTTCAGTCGAAAGTAGCGCTGGTAGTACTCGGTGAGTTCGAAATGCTCCGGCGCCACTTCGGCCAGGCGCAGCAAGCCGGTGCGCGAATGTTCGCGGCTGGCGATGTAGAACGGGTCAAGCAGGTAAAGGCCGTTGAGGTAGTCCTGAAACAACTGGTCGGGGCTGCCGTCCTGGCCCGGGCATTCGGCAAATACCAGCGGTTTGTGCTCGCTGCTGAACAGCAGCACCACCCAACTGTCAAACGGCACGTAGTGCTCCAGCAGGCGTACCAGTTGAGTCCAGAAGTTGGCCTGGTCCAGAGCGTCTATCATTTGCCCAACTGAACGGTGCCAGGCGATGTCTTCAAGCGACATGGTCATCAATCTACCCCTATCGGGTTACCCCCGCCGCGTGATTCCCTGGCAGGTTGTGGCTAAGCATACTGCGCCAACGAGAACACTTATAAAAGAACGGGAATACCCATGAAGGTCGAATTTGCTCAATTGGCAGGCCGTGACAACGGTACCGCCTACAACCTTGAACGGGCCCTTGCGTCCATTGCAGCGTGCGCGGCCGACACACAGTTGATCGTGTTCCCGGAAACGCACCTGATGGGTTTCCCCTCTGCCGAAACAGTAGCAGCGGTTGCCGAGTCTATCGACGGCCCGACTGTGCAGGCCATTATCCAGGCGGCTCAAGCGCGCAACATTGCCGTGGTCATCGGCATGGCCGAAAACGACGACGGCAAATTCTACAACACCACGCTGATGATCACCCCCGAAGGCGTGGCCTTGCGTTATCGCAAGACCCACCTGTGGGCCTCGGACCGTGGCGTATTCAACGCTGGCGACCGCTACAGCACCTGCGTGTGGAACGGCGTGCGCGTCGGCCTGCTGATCTGCTACGACATCGAGTTCCCGGAAAGCGCCCGTGCCCTGGCGCAACTGGGCACCGAACTGCTCATCGTCACCAACGGCAACATGGACCCGTACGGTCCAACGCACCGCACCTCAATCATGGCCCGCGCCCAGGAAAACCAGGCGTTCGCGCTGATGGTCAACCGGGTGGAAGAGGGCGATGGCGGGTTATTGTTCGCGGGCGGCAGCGCCCTGGTGGACCCATTCGGCACGCTGCTGTTTGAAGCAGGGCGTGAAGAAGGCCAATTCCGCGTAGAGCTGGATCTGGCGCAATTGAAAGCGGCTCGCAAGGACTACCGCTACCTGGACGACCAGCGCTTGAAATTACCGGGTGAGGTAATCGAGCGCGCTGACGGGACACGGGAACTGTTGATCCCAGCGTAATTGGGACGCGGAGCGTCCAAGGCGACCTTCCTGCGCTGTGCGCGGGAAGGCTCGACCATAAAAAAAATCAGCTTCACCGACTTTCAGTTCTGCCATAAAACCAATAATCGCGCGGAGATTCACCCATGGCTCGTTTGCAACGCACCCTGTCGCTAGGGTCGGTGGTGCTGTTTGGCATCGCCTATATGACACCGATCATCGTGCTCGGCACGTTCGGCATCCTGGCGCAATCCACCGGCGGCATGGTGCCGGCCGCGTACCTGGCCGCCCTGGTGGCGATGTTCTTCACCGCCATGAGTTACGGGCATATGGCTTCGGCCTTCCCGGTGGCCGGTTCCGCTTACACCTATGTGCGCAAGGCCATTAGCCCCAAGCTTGGCTTCATTGCCGGTTGGGCGGTGCTGCTCGACTACCTGTTCTTGCCAATGGCCATCTGGCTGATTGGCGCTGCGTACCTGCACTCGGCGTTCCCTGCGGTGCCGCAGTGGATTTGGGTCTTGGCCTTTATTGGCATCACCAGCCTGATCAACATCGTTGGCCTCAAGCTGGCCAACGGCGTCAACGCCTTGCTGATGTTGGTGCAAGCATTGGTGCTGATCGCGTTTGTGGCGCTGTGTGTGCATTACATCGGCGGTGACGCGAGCAAGCCGTTGTGGACCATCGAACCGTTCTTCAATGGCCAGATGCAAATGCCGTTGATCATGAGCGGTGCGGCCATCGCCTGCTATTCGTTCCTGGGTTTTGATGCGGTGAGTACCCTCACTGAAGAAACTCGTGACGCACGTCGAACCATTCCACGGGCAATCATGCTGATCACCTTGATCGGCGGGCTGATCTTTGTCGGCGTGTCGTACTTCGTGCAGATCGCTCACCCGTCGTTCCAGTTCGCGGACGTCGACTCGGCGGCTTACGAGATTGCCCGTAACATCGGTGGCGACCTGTTCGTCTCGGTCTTCATGATTGGTTTGATCGTCGGCCAATTTGCCTCGGGCCTGTCGGCTCAGGCCAGTGGTTCGCGCCTGCTGTTTGCGATGGGCCGTGACGGTGTATTGCCCAAGTCGTTCTTCGGCACCCTGCACGCCAAATACGGCACGCCGGTGAACAGCATTCTGCTGTGCGCTGTGGTTGCCCTGCTGGCGCTGAAACTGGACGTGACCACCTCGACGTCGTTCATCAACTTCGGCGCGTTCCTGGCGTTCACCCTGGTGAACCTGTCGGTGATCTTCCACTACTGGATCGGCGGCAAAAATCGTGGCCTGCGTGAAGTCGTGCTGTTCCTGGTGTTCCCGACCATCGGCCTGCTGGCAGACCTGTGGCTGATGATCAGCCTTGACCACCTGGCCATCTACCTGGGCCTGACCTGGTTGGTGATTGGCTGTATCTACCTGGGTTTCCTGACCCGCGGCTTCTCCAGGCAACCCCCGGAAATGGACTTTCAGGAAGCGTCCTGATAAGCCTTGGGTCTAACCTTATTGCAATCGGTTCTCGTTTGGGTGAATTTGCTGTGTTACTGTATAACACATCAAAAACACCCAGACGCCCCGGAGGCTTTATGAGACCTGGTATCCATCCCGACTACCGCACCGTACTGTTTCACGACACCGCCGCTGACGTTTTCTTCCTGATTGGCTCCACGGTCGACACCGATCGCAGCCACACCCACAGCGACGGCAACACCTACCCTTACGTGGCCCTTGACGTGTCCAGCGCTTCCCACCCGGTGTACACCGGCCAGCAGCGCAAGACCCAGTCCGAAGGTCGGATCGCCGGGTTCAACAAACGCTTCGCTACCTTTGGCTCAGGCAAAAAAGCCGAAGCGTAATCAGGCCAGCTGATTTACCTCAGGGCCGTCTCAGATGATGAGGCGGCCCTTTTTTATGGCTGCTATTTACGCGGACCGTCTGTCGCGGGTCGACTTTTCGTACATCGAGTGTTGGGGGATTAAGAGTACAGTGATTATTAACGAATAACGTTAAGCGTTAAATTATGATAAAAAGCTTCAGATGCGCAGACACCAGAATCTTTTTTGAGACCGGCCGAACCCGACGGTGGCTCGCAATAGCTTCGGTGGTTGAGCGAAAACTGACCATGCTGGACGCTGCCCTTGAACTCGCCGATTTGCGCTCGCCACCTGGAAACAGGTTAGAGCCACTGTATGGGGATAGAGAAGGCCAATACAGTATTCGAATCAACGGTCAGTATCGGATCTGTTTTTTTGGGGCCCCAACGGCGCGGAAAATGTCGAAATTGTGGACTACCACTGAGGTGAATCATGTTTAAAAACGGCATGCGGCCCATACATCCCGGGGAAATTCTCAAGGAGGAGTATCTGGATCCGCTTGGCCTGACAGCCGCTGCACTGGCGCGAGCCTTACGGGTTTCTGCACCGACAGTGAATGAAATTGTATTGATGCGTCGTGGCATTAGCGCAGATGTGGCGTTGCGCCTGGCTATCGCCTTGGACACGTCGGCGCAATTTTGGCTGAATCTGCAAACAGCTTACGACCTTCGCACCGCTGAAATTGCAAAAGGGGCGCAGATTGAAAGAGAAGTCGAGAAAGTAGTCCATTGCGCCTGACGAAAAGAACACCGCAGTCAGTCAGGAGGCGGTTCAGTGTGTTGAATACAGCGCTCGACAATGCATCGGTTGTGGTCGACTTGAGACTCGTGTGATCCTTGCCGCCTTTGTGTTCAAGGCGCCTTTTTTCATGTCCAAAACCATCCGTATTGCTGCTGCTTTATTGATCGAGCCCAATGGCCAGACCCTGCTCGTACGCAAGCGCGGCACACAGGCTTTCATGCAACCCGGCGGCAAGATTGATGCAGGCGAGCAGCCTGCCGAGGCCTTGGCCCGTGAGCTGCACGAGGAACTTGGGCTGATCATCGAGCCCACGGACGCCGTGTACCTGGGTAACTTTTCGGCAGCAGCCGTCAACGAGCCGGGATATACCGTGGAGGCCGAGTTGTTCCAGGTCACCATCGACGAGCCGGTTACCCCGGCCGCCGAGATTGAAGAGGTGCGCTGGATTGATCCGGCAACCGATGGCGATCTGGTTCTGGCGCCCTTGACACGTGACCTGATCCTGCCGTTTTATCGCCAATCGCTGGCCTGATATCACACCCAAGGATTGCCCATGATTCCTGCTCATGACCTGCTGATTTTTGCTGCGGCCTGTTTGCTGATGGTGCTGACGCCTGGGCCGAACATGATTTACCTGATTTCACGTTCGATCTGTCAGGGGCGTAAAGCAGGGATCACTTCCCTGGTCGGCGTAGTGGCCGGTTTCTTCGTGCATATGTTTGCTGCGGCAGCGGGGCTGACAGCCGTTTTTCTGGCCGTGCCGATGGCGTATGAGGCATTGAAATGGGCAGGCGCGCTGTACCTGTTGTGGATGGCCTGGCAAGCCTTGAAACCTGGGGCGCGCTCGCCGTTCGAAGCGCGTGACCTGGCGCCGGACTCAACGCCAAAGCTGATGCTGATGGGGTTTATGACCAGTGTGCTGAACCCCAAAGTGGCGATGTTTTACCTCTCGATATTCCCGCAATTCATCACCCCTGAGCATGGCTCGGTGTTTATCCAGAGCCTGGTGCTGGGCTTTACTCAAATCACTGTCAGCTTCAGCGTTAACCTGCTGATCGCTTTGTTTGCTTCCGGTATCGCCGTGTGGTTTGCGCGTAACCCCACGTGGTTGATCGCGCAACGTTTTGTGATGGGTTTTGTATTGGCGGGGCTGGCGATCAGGCTGCTGTTGGAGCAACGTAAAACCGTTTGATTGGGACCCACCGTAATGGCTATTGAACTGCTTGATCCCTCCTACGCCAAGGCTTATCGCCAGTTGATGCTGGAGGCGTACTCGCTGCACCCTGAGGCCTTTGTGTCTGGTATTGCTGACCGTGAGAAATTGCCGCTGAGCTGGTGGGAAGGGCAATTGGATGACGAGTTAAGCGCCCTGTTTGGTGCTTTTATTGACGCGCAACTGGTGGGCATTATTGGATTGGCGTTTGAGCCCTGGGAAGACGCGCAGCACAAAGCCACGTTGTTTGGCCTGTACGTACCCCACGCCTTTCGCGGGCAAGGGGTGGGCGAGCAACTGGTGCAGGCGGTGCTGTCGCTGGCCGAACAAGAACCTGATATCAAAGCGGTTGAACTGACCGTGAGTGCCAGCAGCACGGCGGCGCTGGCACTGTATCGGCGTTGTGGTTTTGAGCAATCGGGGCTGGAAGACAGTGCGATTCGGGTGGGCGACGACTATTACGACCGGGTGCATATGCGGCGTCTGACGACGCCCGAGGAATAACGGCAGGAGCGGTGCTTTATTTCACTGCGCTTACGCCATCCAGCGTCGAGAACGACGTGTCTTTTGCGGTCAGCAAGAAGTCGCGCATGTAGGGCGCATCCAGCATGTCGGTGCGCACGGCGGCATACAGCGTGGCGAACAAGCCTTTCTCACCCAGGCGCTTGGCCTGCACATAGCCCCGTGAGCTGTATTCATGCAGCGCCCAATGAGGCATTCCGCACACGCCTCGGCCACTGGCCACTAACTGCATCATCATCACCGTCAATTCAGATGTCCGCACGTGCGCCGGTTCAATATCCGCAGGCTCAAGGAAGCGGGTGAAGATGTCGAGGCGGTCTCGCTCCACCGGGTAGGTGATGAGGATTTCTGTGCTCAGGTCTTCCGGCACGATAAACGGCTTGCTGGCCAACGGATGTTGGTTGGCCACTGCCAACATGGCTTCGTAGGTAAACAGCGGCACGTAAGTCAGCCCGGCGATTTCTTGCGGGTCAGATGTCACCACCAGGTCCAGATCACCCCGTGCCAACGCGGGCAAAGGCGCGAAAGCAAAGCCCGACGCCAGATCGAGTTCAACCTCAGGCCAGGCATCGCGGAACTGGTCGATGGTGGGCATCAGCCACTGGAAGCAACTGTGGCATTCAATCGCCATGTGCAAGCGCCCGGCGGTGCCGCCCACCAGCCGCGTGATATCGCGTTCAGCCGCACGCAGCAATGGCAGCATGGCGTCAGCCAGTTGCAGCAGGCGCAACCCGCCGCTGGTGAACCGCACGGGTTTGGTCTTGCGCACAAAGAGCGGCATGCCCATGCGCTCTTCCAATTCTTTGAATTGATGAGACAGCGCCGATTGAGTCAGGTGCAGGCGCTCGGCCGCTTCAACCAGGCTGTCGGACTCGCGTAAAGCGTGCAGGGTTTTGAGGTGACGAATTTCCAGCACGGTGACTCCATGAGTAAACTTGATGATCAACACGAAAGCGTTGAGTTTGTCTCATGTTGCCGTGGGTGTCGATGGTTGAACTGGCTACCCTGTAGGAGCGAGCTTGTCTCGCGATCTTTCAAAAATTAAAAGATCGCGAGGTCATGCGCTTACCTGACAATCTTGTCGACATGAATATCAAGCTTTTTCAGGCGATACCAAAAGCTGCGCTCTGAAATCCCGATCAATTGCGCGGCCGCTGCCTGCACGCCTTGGGCTTGTTGTAAGGCGGCCAGGATGTAGGTCTTTTCAACCTCGGCCAGGGCGGCTTCGAGGTCAGGCGGCACGCAGACTTCAGGGGTCAGCAAACTGCTGTTCTGCAGCGGCTGGGCACTGAACAGGTAAGGCGGTAAATCGCTGTCTTCGATGGTGCTGCTCTGGGCCACGATGGTGGCGCGTTCCACGCAGTTTTGCAGTTCGCGAATGTTCCCCGGCCAGTTGTATTGCGTCATTGCTTGCAAGGCGCTCGGGCTAAAACCGCTGATCCGTTTACCTGCGGTTGCACCCAGGTTGTGGGCAAAGTGCCGCGCCAGCGGGCCGATGTCTTCAACGCGCTCGCGCAAGGCGGGCAGCGGGATCGGGAAGACGTTCAAGCGGTAGTACAAGTCTTCGCGAAACTCTTTGTTGGCCACGGCTTCCAGCAGGTTTTTGTTGGTCGCGGCAATCACCCGCACGTCTACTTTACGTTCCCGCGGGTCGCCTACGGGTTCAATCACCCGTTCTTGCAACGCGCGCAAAATCTTGGCTTGCAAGGCCAACGGCATGTCGCCTACTTCATCGAGAAACAACGTGCCTTTGTCGGCCTGCATAAAGCGCCCGACGCGATCGGCCACCGCGCCCGTAAAAGCGCCTTTGCGATGGCCAAACATCTCGCTTTCCAGCAGCCCTTCAGGAATGGCCGCACAGTTGACCGCGACAAAGGGCTTGTCTGCTCGGCTGCCATGCCGATGGATGGCGCGGGCGACCATTTCTTTTCCGGTGCCGCTTTCGCCGGTCAGCAAGATGGTGGCGTTGCTGTCGCGCACCGAGTCGATGGCTTGCAGGACTCGACGAAAACTCGGGCTTTCACCCACCAGGCTGTCTATGTGCTGGTGTTCGTCGAGTTCGGCGCGCATGCGCGCGTTGTCGCGCACGATGTCGCGAAACTGCAGGGCTTTGCTGACGGTGATGTCGAGCTCGTCGATGTCGAAGGGTTTGGCGATGTAGTCGTAGGCACCGTTACGCATCGACTGTACGGCGTTTTTCACCGTGCTGTAGGCGGTCATCACGATCACCGGCAACTGCGGGTAGCGCACTTTGACCTCGGCCAGTAACTGCGGGCCGTCCATGCCGGGCATGCGCCAGTCGCTGATCACCAGGTCAATGTCTTCCTGCTCAAGAATGGCCAGGGCTTGCAGGCCGTTGCCAGCGGTGAACACGTGAACGTCGTTCTGGGTCAGCGCCGAGCTGAGCAGGTCACAGAGTTTGGGCTCATCGTCGACTACCAGTACGTTATGGCTCATGACTCATCCCCTCCGTGGGCCGGAATATACAAGTTGAAGGTGGTACCAGCGTCTTTTTCGCTGAGGCATTCAACACGGCCGTCATGGTTTTCCAGGATCGAAAAGACTTTGGGCAAGCCCAAGCCGGTGCCCGAGGCTTTGGTGGTAACAAATGGGGTGAAAATGCGTTCGATCATGTCAGCTTCAATACCTTGGCCTGTATCGATAATGCTCAACACGGTATCGCCGTTGTCGTCCTGCGCAATGCGCAAGGTCAGGTAGCCACCGTCCGGCATGGCGTCAATGGCATTGATGATCAAATTCAGGCACGCCTGTTTCAACTGCCGGGCATCGGCATACAGAGTCGCACCGGGGGCCTGATCGTCGATCTGGGCCTCGATCTTGTGGCTCTTCAGCTCGGGCTCGCAGAAGCCCAGGATGTCTTCGACCAATGGCCGCGCCAGTTGCTGCGAGCGCACCGGGGCGCTGGGTTTGGCGAAGTCGAGGAACTCGGTAATGAGTTCGTTGATGCGCGTGACTTCACTGACCACGTATTCCAGATGGCGCTTGTCGGTCTCGCCCAGGTCGGCCCGGCGGTGCAGCAACTGGGTGGCGGTTTTAATGATGCCCAGCGGGTTGCGGATCTCGTGTGCCAGGCCCATGGCCACTTCGCCCAGGGCATGCAGGCGGTCGCGCCGACGCAGTTGGCCTTCGAGGTGTTGTAACTCGCCCAGGCGCGCAGTCATGTGGTTGAAGGTGCTGCTCAACTCGGCCAGCTCATCGTGCCCTGAGACCGCGACGCGCTGGTTGTAATCCCCCGCCGTCACTGCGCGCACGCCTTCGGACAAGGCGCGCAGCGGCCGCGTCAGGCGCTCTGATACCAGCCAGCCGACGGTCAGTGACAGCAGCGAACCGAGCAGAAAAATCAGCGCAAACAGGTTGGTCTGATTGACCAGTCCGACGAGGCTGGAATGGCGCAGCAGGCCGCTGTAGATCACGCCTTGCAACTCGCCGTTGTCGTTAAGGATGGGCCAGTACAGACCGCTGTAGCGGCTGGTGAATTGTTCGCTGGGCAGCTTGGTCTCACGCAGGGTTTTCTCGATGCTGTGGGAGAGCGTGGGCTTGTGTTCATCAAAATGCTGGCTGGAGAAAATCTCGGCAAAGCCATTGGCATTGGACAGGTACAGGCGCAGGTCGAGGGAGTGCACATCCGCCACGCTGGTCAGGAAGCTGCTGTCCATGAAGGTCGCCACCAGCAGTTGGAAGTCCTCGCCGTCTTGAGCGGTAGGAAACGTCGACACCACGGTGCCGGTCGGTACGCCGCCGACATTGATGGTCTGCAAGACGGCGTTGGGGGCCAGGCTGATCTGGTCGACGATGTTGTCGCTGGCGGTGCTGAACACCACTTTATGGTCGCTTGTGCGAATCAAGGCCACCACGTCAATGCCCATCGCGTCGGCGATGTCGGCGGTGAGTTTGTCGTGGCGAATGGCTTTGTTGGAAGACGGCGGGTGGGTGTATTGCTGGAACAACTTGGCGACGCGGGCGTTGTCCTGAAGGATCTCGCTGATTTCGTCTTTGACGATTTTGGTCGACTCCTGCAGCCAGACCCGCACGTTACTGTCGAAAATCTGCGACAGGGTGGTGGCGGCCAATTCTGCGGCAATCATGGTCGGTACGACGCTGACCAGCCAAAAAGCCAGTACCAGTTTGCGCTGCACCGTCCAGCGCGACACTTTGAAGGGCTGGGGTTTGCGCGAGGATTCAGGCGTGATGGGCATTATGTCTCGCTTATCGCGGCAGCCAGAGCAGGGTCGTGGCGGTCTGGGCGGATGAACAGTTTGACCAGTTTGAGCACGCCATTGATCAAGCGGTTGCGATGGCGGAAGAACAGGGTGTTGTTCTGAAACGTGCAACCCAGGCGAATCTTGCTGGCATAGCCTGCCTGACCACATTCGTATAAGGCAATGTTGTTGCGAATACAGTAGTCGACATTCACTACCCAACTCCTGAAATACAAGTTGTACTCGCGGCTGAGTGCCAGGTCATGCCCAAAAAACTTGTCGATCAACCGATGCTCGTCGATCAGCACCAGGTTGAAGGCGACCAGGTGGTCGTCGACCCAATACAACACGCACAGCGCCCGGTCACCCAATTGCTCGAGAATACCGGTGAAATAAGCAGGCGGTAAGCGTTCAAATTGCAAATCACTGCGTTCGAGGGTGGCTTCGTACAAGCGCATGACCTCGGGCAAGACGTCGTCGATATTGTTGCGCCATTCCACCCGCGGTTCTGGCGCCCGCAGCTTGCGGCGCATGTCTTTACGCGTCGATTTACCCAGAGAGCCGAGGTAGCTGTCGACCGAGCCATAGGGCACCGGGAGCATGGCGCTGGGCAGGCTGGGCATGGATTGAAAACCCGCCGCCTTGCAGCTGTGCGCCCAGTCATTGTCGTTACTGGGCACGTCTTTCACGGCAATCAGGCCGATGCCCAGTTGGGCGGCGTCGCTGTGGGCCAGCTTAAGGAGTTGGGCGAGCAGGGCGGGGCGTTCGGAGGCGGCAATGTGGCTGGCCGTGCCCGCGCTGCATTGTTCTGTCACCGGCGAGCCGATGGCATACAAGTGTAAGTGCATCAACCCGGGCATCACGCGATTCAATTGCTCGGTAAAGCGTTTACCGATGCCTTGAACCGTGGTGTCGAGCCGATAGCGGGTGGTGAATGCGGTGGCCGCTGCAATCAAGGTCGAGCCTTCGAACAGCGTCAGGTAACGCCATTCGAAGCCCTCGATGCCGGCTTTTTCGACCGCCATGATGTAGTCCCAATCCTCCAGAGCATCTGGGAAACAGTCATTCCAGGCCTCGCGCTCGATGGCCTGGAGTGATGAAAAGGCGTGGGCAGTAATCATGAGGCGTCCTTGGGGTCAGGCTTGTTGCAAATACTCAATCGGTTGCGCGGTGACGTTGCTGTTCTTTTTTACGAAGGCGGCACTCAACTCGATCACGCGGCGGTATTGCAGGTCGACGGTGATCATGTGGTAGCAGTTGTCGAGCAACACTTTGGTCACTTGGCCGCCCAAGTGGCGCTCCACGTAATCGGCGTTCCAGCGGCTGGTGATGTCGTCTTCGATGGAGTGCAGCACCAGCGCAGGCGTGGTGATCAACGGCATGCGTTTTTTCACCACAGCGTTCATCCGGTGCAGTTCGCGCACGGTCACGCCTTCCATCGTCAGCAACCCGGCATTGCTGCTTTCGCCGGCTTTCATCTGGCGCTCGACAATCGCCCGCAAGCGCTCGTTCTTGATGCCGTAAGGCGGTTTTTCTTCAAAGCTGCACAGGTGCACACCGCCCGGAATTGCCATCAGCAGCGGGGTCAGAAAAGCCAGCTTGTTGATGCTCCAGCCGTCGTAACGCAAGGTGGTGGAATACATCAGTAAACCGGCGACCTGTCCGGGGTGTTCGGAGGCCACGTACATCGACATCACGGCGCCCATCGACAAGCCGCCAACGAACACCTGCTGGTGACGTTGGCGAATGCCGGCGAAGGTTTTGCGCACGCCTTCGTACCAGTCTTGCCAGCCGGTGGCTTGCAGGTCGCTGTTGTCACCGCAGTGCCCGGCCAGGGTCGGTACGTACACCGTGCACGTACCGTCTTTGGCCAGGCCCTGGGCCACCCGACGGAGTTCCGTCGGGGTGCCGGTGAGGCCGTGGATCAACAGGATCCCGACCTCACCTGTGCCGAGAACGAAACCGGCGTCGCCTTCGCCCAGATCGATCTCTGACGCGTTCACCGTTTCATCGCCCGGTGCAGCAGGCGGTCGAGCAGGGCCAGGCCCAGGTCGATTTCTTCGTAGCTGATTTCCAGCGACGGGGCCAGGGTGATGACGTTTTTGTAGTAGCCGCCCACGTCCAGAATCAGACCCAGACGCTTGCCGTCGATTTCGATGTCGCCCTTCATACCTTCTTCAACCATGTAGTCCAGGGTTGCCTTGTCTGGCGTGAAGCCGTCCGGGCCGCAGATTTCGCAGCGCAGGGCCAGGCCCAGACCGTCGACGTCGCCGATGATCGGGTAGCGTTTTTGCAGCTCTTGCAGGCCTTCCAGGAAGTATTTGCCCTTGGCCATGACCATCGCGCCGTAGTCGACTTCGCTGGTCATTTTGAACATTTCCAGGCCCACGGCGGTGCCCAGCGGGTTGGAGGCGAAGGTGGAGTGAGTCGAACCTGGCGGGAATACCTTAGGGTTGATCAGCTCTTCACGGGCCCAGATGCCGCCCAGCGGGTTCAGGCCGTTGGTCAGTGCCTTGCCGAAGACGATCACGTCAGGTTTGACGTCAAAGTGTTCGATCGACCACAGCTTGCCGGTACGCCAGAAGCCCATCTGGATTTCGTCGACCACCATCAAGATGCCGTGTTGATCCAGCACTTGCTTGAGTTCGCGGTAGAAGTTCATCGGTGGAATCACGTAGCCGCCGGTGCCCTGGATCGGCTCGACGTAGAACGCCGCGTATTCGCTTTGACCGACTTTCGGGTCCCACACGCCGTTGTATTCAGTTTCGAACAGACGGGCGAATTGCTGTACGCAGTGGCTGCCGTATTCTTCTTTGGTCATGCCTTTAGGGCCGCGGAAGTGGTACGGGAACGGGATGAAGTTGGCACGCTCACCGAAGTGACCGTAGCGGCGACGGTAGCGGTAGCTCGAGGTGATCGAGGACGCGCCCAGGGTACGGCCGTGGTAGCCGCCTTCGAAGGCGAACATCAGGCTTTTGCCGTTGCTGGCGTTACGCACCACTTTGAGGGAGTCTTCGATGGACTGCGAACCGCCGACGTTGAAGTGCACGCGACCGTCGAGGCCGAACTTGTTTTTGGCGTCGACGGCGATGCGTTCCGACAGCTCGATCTTGCCTTTGTGCAGGTATTGGCTGGCGATCTGCGGCAGGGTATCGATCTGTTGTTTCAGCGCGTTGTTCAGGCGTGGGTTGGCGTAACCGAAGTTAACCGCCGAGTACCACATTTGCAGGTCGAGGTAAGCCTGGTCTTCGGTGTCCCAAACGTAGGAGCCTTCGCAGCGGCTGAAAATACGTGGTGGCTCGATGTAGTGAACGGTATCGCCATACGAGCAGTACTTGGCTTCTTTTTCTAGAAGAATCTGGTCTTCAGCGGTAGCGATTCGAATATCAGACATGATTGAAGAGTTCCTGCTGGTCACGAGAGTAATGAGGGGCGTTAGCGGCGTTGCTTGGCAATTTGGCGAGCAAGGCCGGGAGTTCAGCGAAAGAGTCGAAGCGTGCGTACGGGATGCCGTTGCGCTCGCAGTGGTCGGCCAGGCTGTCTTTGGCAAACACGAAGTCGGCGGTCGAGGCCACGCACATATCGGAACGGCCATCGCCAATCACCAGCACGCGTTTGCCGCCGGGCGTGGACTTGCATTTGCAGTTGCCCGAGGCGGCGCGGCAGGCGTCGCTGGAGTAAGGGAAGTCAATGCGCCAGCTGTTCTGGTCAACCTGACGCAAGCGGTTGGCGAGGATCGGCAACAGGGTTACGTAGTTGCGTGCCAAGATGCGCGCAATGCCTTGTTCGATGCCGTCGCTGACCACTTCCAGGGTCGCGCCTAGGCTGATGACGTGATCAACGAAGTCCGGGAAGTCCGGGTCAATCTCCACCGTATCGAAGTAAGCCAGCAATTCGGCTGGCGAGGCTTTGACCAGCGACAGCTGGCGGCTCAGGCATTCACGCGAACCGATTTCACCTTGCACCCATTGTTCTTCGATCGTCTCCCAGCTAGGGTCAGCGAAGCGTTGAAGAATGTTGTCGATGACGTCGGTGCGGGTAATGGTCCCGTCGAAATCACACACGATATGCCATTGCATCATCTGCATTGTCCTGTTGAGGAGAGGCGCTGTTTGCGCATAAACAGGTAATTGCATTGACTGTGCCAACTTGCCAAAGCCCAGCGGGCGCGGGTCTTGGCGGCGGGTGCGAGCAAATTGGCGTTGTGGAGCTACAATTTTTGTAGCTCGCTACAAACAACATCAGTGCTTGCGTCGATCGGCCAAAAAAGCGATTGATGCGCGCATGAATTTCTATGGAACCCGTTTTATGAAAACGCCTTTGTCTGCTTTTGTGCTGTTCACCTTGCTGAGCGCCGGTGCGCACGCGGCCGATGGCCCCAGTGGAGAAGTGGGCGCAGGAGTGGGCTATCAGCCCTACGACCCGAGTGGCAGCCGCTATCAGACAGTGCCGCTGCCGTATTTCGATGTGGACTGGGGCGATTTCAGCCTGGACACCGACGACGGCCTGACCTGGAACGCGCTCAACGCCAATGGCTGGACGGCGGGGCCATTCATCAACTATTTGCCGGGGCGTAATGCCAACGGTTCGCTGCGCGGCTTGCGCGATGTGTCTGACATGGCTCAACTCGGCGGCTTCGTTCAATACAGCCCGGCTGACTTCTGGCGTCTATATGTGCAGGTGGGCCAGGCGGTGGGCGCCGCTGGCGGGCAGGGCGGCGTATTGGGCCAGGTGGGCGGCGAGTTGGGCTACCCGCTGGGCTTCGGGATTATTGGCAGCAGCCAATTGTCAGCGCACTTTGCCGATGGCCGGCAAATGTCGACCTTCTTTGGGGTCGATGCCAGTGAGGCGCAGGCGTCGGGCATTGCGCGGTACAACGCCAGCGGCGGTTTCCAGAATGTCACCCTGACCCAGAACTTTGAATTCCCGCTGGCGCAACATTGGTCGCTGGTGGCCAGCGCGAGCTGGATACGCCTGGTCGGCTCGGCGGCCGACAGCAGCATCGTTAAAGAACTGGGCGATGTGAACCAGGGCACAGTACAAACAGCGGTGAGCTACAAGTTCTAAACATGTAGCCGCTGACGAGGCACGAGGCTGCGATGCGGGCCGCAGGACCGCCGTCTGGAGGTCGCTTCGCAACCTGTCGCAGCCTCGTGCCTCGTC